>JAVVFD010000125.1:0-7891 GCA_032250935.1 bacterium | reverse complement strand
AAAGTGCCTAAACTACCGGACACCCCAAGAAGTTTTCTATAGCGCTTCAGGTGGTGCACTTGGAACTTGAATCTGCACCTTGTTTTGTGTTGTTTTGCTAAAAGGCACTAAAAGGCAAGCTTGTCATCGGCAACGTGGTATTGAGGATCTTCCTTGATATCGACCTCTACAAGGTTCCCCGCATTATCCAGCAAATCCCGGCATTCCCTGCTTAAATGACAAAGATGAAGTTTTTTGCCCGCCTTTGTGTAGCGCTCAGCCAGTGCATCGATAGCCTCGATAGCGGAATGGTCGGCAACGCGGGAGTTGGCAAAGTCGATAACCACTTCGTCAGGGTCCTTTTGAGGGTCAAAGATTTCACTGAAACGGTGAATGGAAGCGAAAAAGAGAGGGCCATTTAATTTGTATATCCTGGCGCCCTCAGGATTGATGAGCGTCTCGGCATGGATTTCCTTTGCATGCTTCCAGGCGAAGACAAGGGCCGATACGATGACGCCCACAATAACGGCAATGGCGAGGTCGGTTAATACGGTAACGAAAGCGACGAAGATGATAACAAAAAAGTCCTCGTGAGGAACGCGCTTCATCATACGGAAGGTTCCCCATTCGAAGGTCCCCAGCACGACCATGAACATGATCCCTACAAGCGAAGCAACGGGAATCATCTCGATGAGAGAGGAACCGAAAAGAATAAAGCTGAGGAGACAAAGCGCCGCAGAGATACCGGAAAGGTTACGCTGACCGCCGGAGCTGATATTGATCATACTCTGGCCGACCATGGCGCAGCCCCCCATGCCGCTGAAAAGCCCCGTAAAAACATTGGCCGTCCCCTGCCCTATGCAGAGACGATTGCCCTTTCCGCGGGTTTCCGTCATTTCATCAATAATACTCATCGTAAGAAGCGATTCAATCAAACCGATGGCGGCAAGAATAAAGGCATAGGGAAAGATGATCTTCATCGTTTCCATATTGAGAGGAACCTGCGGAATATGGAAGGGGGGAAACCCTCCGCCGATGCGGGCAATATCACCGACGGTCTTAGTCTCAAGGCCGCCGAAAACAACGGCAAGCGTACCGGCAATAATGGCAATGAGTCCGGCAGGAAGGGCCCGTGTAATTTTGGGCAGAAAATGCATAATAAACATGGTAAAAATAACAAGGCCTAGCATGAGCGCAAATTGCTCTTTTGGAAGCCAGCCATGACTGCCGTCGGGAAGAGCAACCTGGAACTGGGGAATCTGTGCGAGAAAAATAACAATAGCCAGTCCGTTGACAAAACCGAGCATGACGGGGAAAGGCACCATGCGGATAAATTTCCCCAGTTTGAGAAGGCCTGCCGAAATCTGGATAAAGCCCATAAGAACGACGGCGGCAAAAAGGTATTCCACACCATGACTTGCTACGAGGCTGACTATAACCATAGCCAGTGCGCCGGTGGCGCCGGAAACCATGCCCGGCCGTCCGCCCACAAGCGAGGTTATCAGACCCACCATGAAGGAGGCATATAGTCCCGTCAGGGGATTAACGCCCGCAACGATTGAAAAGGCAACGGCTTCTGGCACCAACGCAAGGGCAACAGTCAAACCGGATAAAATATCATTTTTGGCACGTGCAGCGTGCTTGTAATAGAGCGCAAACATGGAATCTCCTGGAAATGAGGAGTCTCTGGGACTCCCGGCTTATTTTTGAAACGACGAATTTAAAAACAGTGGAAAAACAGAGAAAAAATAGGGAGGTGCGATAATAAGTATCGCCTTGCCGGACTGAATCGGGGAAACAGTGACTATTTACTTCAATTTACCAATTTACCAAACCGTTTTAATTTTAACACTTTATAACACATACCCTAAAATATTTCAAGTCATTTAAGGGATCCTGATCCACCATCAAAAAACATAAGAACCTCGTTGATCCCGACAGGGCTGGGGAGATAGAATAAGTTTGAGAACAAAAAACTATCATCAACGAGGTGAAACGATTATGTCACAAGGAGCGCTTTCATTCAACTATAAAGGAGAAAAAAGTAAATCAGGGATAACGGCGCTAGGGGGGCTGCCTGTATATATGAAGGTTAATTAGGGACCTTTTAGATTCTTCCGTTCAAGATCACGAACCTTTGGCTGTTTATCCTTGAATTCGTAGCAAGAAATGCTCAAATCTCTTGGATAAATCTTTCATTTTAAGCTTGAAAGTGCCTTGGGCTACGCTCTAAGACGCCCTTTTTTTGCAAGACAAAGTATATAATTAGCTGCCGTTACGGCCGCTCGGGATGGGAATTTAACTATGGCTGAACTAGTATATCCGCCGCCTTTTGAGACATTTTTTACCGTTTCTCTGCAAAGACCTGCATCATTAAGGACCTTTACAAACTCTTCCTTTGCCTTTTCTCTGGCCTCATGAAGTTTCATCTGGATACGGCTCTTGACGTTTACCTCCCCATCACCTGAGGTCTCTATAGGGATAAAGAGGCCCTCTTTATAATCTGACATTACCTTAACCTGAACACCGTCACACTGGGTGCTGGGCATACAGCCGAAGGGCTTTACCGATATAACCAGGTGGGCCTTATTCTCTTTTATGGCCAGCAGGTTTTTTGCTATTTCAAGGTGACCTTCTCCCCCCGTTATCCTCGTATCAAAATATCCTTCCGCAAGCTTTGCCAGCTTATTTTGGGATGGAAGCGGTTTAGATACAAAACCAAGCGCCATGCGGTAAAAATTATAATAAAACTGAAAAAGTTTTTCTACGAGGCTGAGCTTCAGGTAGCCCGCAAAGAGATAATATCTCCTTGAAATAGGCGCACCTGCAAGGATACGATCCATGAGGTACTGCCTCCAGAGCCACATAGTATAATGCACCATGACGCTAACAGGCTCAATGACCACCTCGCAACCTTCCTTTTCCAGCCATTCGGGGAGCTTGTAGTTACCATCCCCTTCCGTCGTTTGAGCCCAGAACTCTCCGATTATTTTTATCTTCGGTTTTAACCTGGTATAGTCGGCCTCCACCCCTTCAAATATCTTCTTTGTCTTTCTTAAGGCAAGAAAGACGGACTTTTTTTCTTTAAATGTATGGTACATGAGATCAATAGCCTCTTTTGCCGCAAGCTCAGTAGCGCCGGCTGTCACCTCATATGGCCTTATGCGGCATCTCATCTCATTAATCAGATCGGCGGCCATCAGACTTTTTATGACAGTTTTGTAAAACTCCTTGCCTGCCGTAAGACCGGCCTCTTCTTTCGCCTCTTTTGTAATGTCACCATGCTGATTTATAATAATGACTCTGAATCTCTCAAACCCTGCCGCTTTAAGGGCCCTCTTATATTCCTCTTCATACATTCCAAGCCTGCATGGGCCGCAAGAACCTACGGTTGCAAAAACGTATCTATCCTCTATATCTTCCTCTCCCTCGCTCCGCAACCCTTCAAGGTGTTTAATGAGGTTTCCGACTGTGTAGTAGGTGGGATTACACTGGCCCCTGTTGCAATATTCACGGCCAAGCGAAAGAGCTGCGTTGTCGGGAGAAGGGATATAATCGGCCCTATAGCCAAGCCCTTCCAGAACACCCTTTAGCAAGACCTCATGGGTAAGGGTAAGCCCCCCGAACAATATGGTTACATCCTCCCTTTCGCTCTTTACAAAGGGCCTTGCTACGGGCGGTATAAATCTGGTATCGGCAGGCGATGGTATGCCTATCTCCTGTCTCAGGCTCTTTCTGTAGTTCTTTACTTTTTCTGCAATATTTTCATTCATAGTCTCTATTAATGCCTAAACTGTAGCGGCAAGCTCCTCTTCAAAGGCCCTGACCTTTGCATCCAGTTCAGCTTCAAGCTTAAGCTTTTCCAAAAGCTCGGCCTTATACTGTATTAAGAAATAATCTATCGTTTCAACCCTTATCTTTATGGAACCGGAAGGTTTGTTTTCATCTATATCATGAAAGGTAAAATAAGGCGTCCCCGATGCGTGAAGGATTTCCTCTATAACTGAATAGATCGGGGCGTCATGGCCGCACTTGAAATTTGAAAGATCAAGCGCCGCCAGGTTGGGATGTCTGGCCACATATTTGGCCGCCCATACCTTCCTGTTTGAGTTTTCGCTGTATGATATATCCCATACATCGGATATATCCATGGCCGATGTGATTATTCCCTCTTCAATCTCTTCGCCGAAGAGATCTTCAAGGATATCGGTATCCGTAGGAAGGGAATCGATGGTCAGTATGGGATAACCTTTTTTTCTCACCTCTTCCAATATGCCGTGATTAAGGCCCGGGTCATTATGATATGGCCTGCCGAGCAGGACAAGCCCTATCCTTTTCTCTTCCTTAAGTTTTTCAAGAACATCCCTGCCCTTTGATCGTTGAGCTGCATTGAAACCATCCAGCGAATCAAGCGCAGTGGATAAAGCACGGAGGTTATCTTTTTTATTTATACCGAGCAGTTCCTTAAAGGCTAAAAACATCTGTCTTGCCAAAAGATCTCTTTCAGCCATATTTAGCGCGGGCGTAAGATAGGTAATGCCACGTTTTTTGAATAGGTCCTCATCTTTTGTAAAGGCGGCCCTGCATACTTCCGGCGTTGCCTGCACGGTAGGACAGGTAAGCTTTTCCATGGTCTTTTCAAGGGGTGATTCGAGGTTGAGCAGTATTGGAAAGAATATGACATTCACATCCTTTTCATAGACCAGATTATGGATATGAGCCAAAGTTGCCTTGCTGGGGAAACACTGATCTATGGCCCCCCTTTTGGAGCCTTCCTTAAACATCTCTTCATCTGTGAAGTCCGAAAATATGATATTTTTAGGATGAATCCCCAGCGCTTCCAGATAAGCGATGAAAAAAGGCGCTACGGAATACATATTCAGCACGCGCGGAATCCCTATCCGCATATCTTTCCATGCTACAGAAATGGAGCTTGCAGATTCTTTTATTTCGTCCTTGGCAGGAAGGGGATATTTCCTGAACAACCTTTCAGCCGTATCGAGTGAAAGGTCGGGGTTATCGTGTTTTACGGCATCAAGACCTTTCTTGATGGACTGCATATCTTTTTTATCTTCCACATAACCTTTTTCACATGGAGCAATGATGAACTTTCTTAAGCCGCCATCATCGGAGGATATGTTTATGAATGTCCTCATACACTTGTTCTTGCAGAAAAAACAACGTGTAGATTCATCCCTTATGGCGTCAAGGCTCAGGGCTGCAAGGGCGTCAAAGCCGATAAATGTGGATCTCTCACATTTCATAGCTTCAAGGGCCGCGCCTATGGCGCCGCTTTCTCCTGTATGTGGATGAACGAATATTTCGGCATCGGGAACCTTTGAAGTTATGTAGTCATGCTGAGACTTTACTGCGGCCAGGTTCTTCTGAGTACCTCCCTGGAGGACGAATTTCCTGCCGAACTTTTTCAAGTTAGGTTCCTGCACTACATATAGCCATATATTTCGAGGCAATACATGGGCAAGGCCGGCCAGTATCTCCTCCCTCTTCCATCCAAGCTGCTGAAAATTAACTATATCCGACTCAAGAAAGACGGCGCAGCCATAATTAAATGTAGGGATCTTCTCAGCCTTAAAGGCGACATCGGCAAATTCACTTACGTCATAGCCGAACTGTCTTGCAGTACTCTGAAGAAAATAACCGTTTCCTGCCGAACACTGCGTATTCAGCTTAAAGTCCGTTACCCTTCCGCTGCGAAGCAATATTACCTTTATATCCTGCCCGCCTACATCGCAAATAACATCTACATCACCAAAATATTTAAGGGCAGACTGTGTGTGCGCAACCGTTTCAACAATGGCCCTGTCCGCCTGAAGGGCCTCTTTTAGCATCTCTTTGGCGTATCCCGTGGTTCCCACCCCGCAAACCTCAAGGTCGGCCCCCAACCTGTCTATCTCTTTTCTAAGCTCACTTACCACCCACTTGGTATCTTCAAGGGGGTTTCCGGCGGAGAGGCGATATGCCTTGGCAATAACATCGCCATTTGAATCTATGACGACCCCTTTTGTAGATGTAGAGCCGCCATCTATACCTATATAGCCTTTAACCTTCTTGCGCCCGGCATAAGGCTCAGGTTCAAAGGTCGACTGAGCATATTTGGCCATAAACTCTTTGCGGTCCGCCTGCCCTTTAAAAAAACCTTTCCCAAAGCCGGTACCGACATCATGCTGAGCCTCATCGACAAAGGCAACTAAATTGTCATAACCTTTATAACGTCCTGCATCGCCCTCTTCTCCTATACCGAATATAACCGAACCTATAGCCGCATAATACTGGGAATCTTCAGGAACCTTTATAATATCGGCAGGATCGGCCCCCTCGGGCAAAACAAGACCTCGCTCCTTCCAAACCTTGGGAATGTTTCTTCTCCAGGATTCGGCGATAGCAGGTATGTATGTATGGGGGCCTCCAAGGAGCAGGACATCGGGAGGAAGAACATTACCTCTTGTAAGGACGCTCAGGTTTTGCTGCACTATCGCCTCAAAAAGAGAATTCATCAACTCATTTGAAGGAACACCCTGTTTTTGAAGGCCGTTTATGTCGGTCTCAGCAAAGACGCCGCAGCGCGCCGCTACCGGGTGGATTCTCTTTCCATCAGATTTTAGAGACTGTATAGCCTCCTGAGTTATTCCCAGCTTTGCGCCTATCTTATCAATGACTGCGCCAGTGCCCCCTGCGCATTTGTCATTCATGGTCGGTATTTTTATCTTTTTGCCGCTCTTTTCATCGAGGACCCAGATAATTATCTTCGAATCCTGTCCGCCTATTTCTATGACTGAACCGGTTTCAGGGTGGAGGCGCTCAACGGCAAGGGAGATGGCGCTTACCTCTTGAACAAACCTTGCGCCTATACGCGGAGCGATTGTTCCACCACCGCTTCCGGTGATAAAGACCTTTGTATTTTCCGGAGTGATATTAAATTTTTCGTGGATTTTAGTGAGGAAGGCAAGAACCGTCTCCGGCTGCCTTGTCTCATGACGCCTGTAATCTTTCCACAGTATTTCATCCCCACGGCTGTCCATGACCACAACCTTTACCGTCGTGGAGCCGACGTCTATACCAAGGATAAGGTCGTTGTTTGATCGTTTTGAATTACTCATAATTTATTAAAAATGGCTATTACCGATATAGGAGGTTTTTTTTGAATTTATATGACCGTATAATATATCAAAAACAGACTCCTTACCGCTACTAATAAAATTGCAATAAAAAACCGCCCCAAAAGGCGGTTTTGTTTAACTGGCATTTTGCACAATCCGACCATCAAATCTAATCTCTCAAAGCGCTGGCCTTATCTTTTTGGTTTTCACTTAAAACCATCATGGCCTTGACCTTGGTTTTAAGATGCCTTACTCTCAAGTTGTCTTGCAAGGCGGATATCTCTTTGATCTTTTCTTTAGCAAGGGGCATATCAATAACTTCGCTCTTCAGGATCTCGGCAAGCTCCACCTTGGCTACCCTTAATCTTACCCTGTCTGTAATACATAAATTGTCACACTCTCCCTTTATATCCCTTAGCTCCTTAATCTGTTTCGCACTGAGGCCCAGTTTTTCGGCATTCATTAGATAAAGATGGTTTTCACGCGTCTCATCATCGCATTCCATAAGCATGCCGTGCGAGTCCACAATCAGACCGTCCGTTTCAGCAAGAGCAACAGCCCTTGGCATTAAAAAAAACATTGTGGCAATTAAAAGTATACATATAGGAGTCTTCATTTTTAACCTCCGTAAAGCATTTTTAAAATCAATTAACTTATATCTTTAAGATACAATCCATATTAGAAGGATGCAAATTATTTTAACCCACATGTTAGCAACAAATAGAAATGTCCGGTTTTTGTAACTATTCAGCGTAATTTTGATTCACCCGATAAATTCAGGCATTTCTCCCTTA
>JAVVFD010000124.1:0-7919 GCA_032250935.1 bacterium | reverse complement strand
CTGAAAGCGGGATTCCCCTTACCGGGTCTATAGAGGACTTTCACCTCCAAGAGATTGCGCCCTGCCGGGCGCACATATAAAAACTCTCTTTATAATAAAGATAGAGCTAACTTAAAGCAGCCCCGCCTCTGCAAAGGAGAAATGATCCTCCCTCCCTATTATCATATGATCATGCACCTTTATCTGTACCGCCCCAACCGCCTCTTTGAGGAGTCTTGTCAGGTCCTTGTCTGCACTTGAGGGTGCAGGGTGGCCGCTTGGGTGATTATGGACGAAAATGACAGATGCGGCATTATGATGCAGCGCCCTTTCAAGTATCTTCCTGGGATAAACCGCAGTCTGGTCTACGGTGCCCCGGCACAGGACCTCATCGTTTATAATCTCATTCTTGGAATTTAGAAATATAACCCTGAACTCTTCATCCCTCAGGCCTGTCATGGCCGCCTTGCAGTAGTTGACGAGGGCCTCGGGAGATGAGATGACGGACTTGTTTATGCTTTTCTGCCTAAGGTATTTAACGGAAGATTCCTTGACCAGCTTAATGGCAGTAGTCGAGCCTTGCCCCATACCTTCAACCTGCAATAGTTGGTTTGTATCCGCATCCAGGACTCCGGCAAAAGAACCGAATTTTTTAAGCAGAAGCTTTGCAAGCGGTTTAACATCCTGCCTGCCTATGGCAAGACTAAGAAGTAGTTCCAGCAGTTCATAATCGGCCAGGGCGTCAGGGCCGGCACTGAGGAACCTCTCCTTCAGCCTTTTTTTGTGCCCTATATAGTGTGGCGTCTCTTTCCTCACAGACAAGGCACCTCCCATTTTTTGTCTTGAGCCTTTGCCACTTGCAGGTTGGTAAGCCTTCCGCCGAAGGTATTGATCCCGCTCATTATGGCGGCGCTATCTGTCGCCGCCCTTTTAAGGCCTTTGTTTGCTATCTCAAGCGCAATGGGAAGGGTTGCGTTTGTCAGGGCAAAGGTTGATGTCCTTGGCACCGCCCCCGGCATGTTGGCCACGCAATAATGAGTTATTCCATCTACATAAAAGACAGGGTCTGAGTGGGTGGTCGGCCTCGATGTTTGAAAGCAGCCCCCCTGGTCTATCGCTACATCCACGATTACCGCCCCCTTTTTCATGAGAGAAAGCATATCTTTCGTAACGAGCTTCGGCGCTCTGGCCCCGGGTATCAGCACCGCTCCTATTACAAGGTCGGCGGCCTTTAGCTCTTCTTCTATATTATGGGAGTTTGACATCAGGGTTTTGATTCTACCTTCAAAAAGAGTATCAATTGATGCCAGACGCTCTACGTCTTTATCGAGGAGCGTAACATCCGCCCCCATAGCCGAGGCTATCCTTGCCGCATTGGTTCCTACGATGCCGCCTCCGATTATACTGACGTGGCCTTTTTCAACTCCCGGCATGCCGCTTAGAAGTATCCCTCGTCCGCCTTCCTCCTTTTCCAGGAAATGGGCTCCAGCTTGAACGGACATCCTTCCGGCAACCATGCTCATAGGCGCCAGAAGCGGCAGATAGCCGCTTTCAAGTTTGACTGTCTCGTAGCCTATGCCTGTAACCTTTTTTTTGAGCAGGATATCGGTCAACTCGGGCAGGGGAGCCAGATGAAGATAGGTGTATATTATGAGACCTTCCCTCAGGAAGGGATACTCTTCAGGCAGAGGTTCCTTTACCTTCATGATCATTTCAGCCACGCCATAAAGCTCTTCAGCGGTATTGACTATGGAGGCTCCGGCTGCTATGTATTCACTATCATCAATACCGCTGCCGAGACCTGCCCCCTTTTCTATGAGAATAGCGTGACCTGAGGAGGTGAGCGCCTTAACACCGGCCGGAACGATGCCTGCCCTGAACTCTTTTTCTTTAATTTCTTTAGGTACGGCGATAATCATATGGGTCCTTTGGGAGTTAAAAGGGTTTAATAGGCCTTACTATATCATACAAATTTCACTTATGTCGCAGTGGGCGCATTTTGCCTCGTCCCTTTTTTGCGGGCAGAGGTCTAAAATGCCAAGCCTGCAAAGGGCGAAGTCATACTTTAGCGGGTCGTTAGCATCCAGTTCTTTCAGGCTGCCCGTTATCTCCAGGGCCATGTTCCAGCCGGGGCTTTTAAGCTTGGTCAGTCCGAGCTGTCTGGACATCCTTGCTATATGGGTGTCTATAGGAATGACGAGCTTGCCTGGAGGGATGAAATCCCATATCCCGAGATCGAGGCCGTCATCTTTTCTCACCATCCACCTCAGGTAGAGGCTGAGCCTCTTGCAGGCGCTTCCCTTTTCAGGTGAGGGGAAAAAATATCTGACACCTGCATTCTTCGGGAGACTGCCACCGCCGTAAAAAGGGGAGGAATCCAGGGAGAGGAGCTTTGCAACAAATGCGGCAAGTGCATCGCCTATATTCTTATCATCCTCTTGAAAAAGGGTCCCGAAAAGAGCGCCTATGCTGCCGTAGGCATCAATTGTCTGTTTCATAAACCATATAAGGCAGGCGATATCCTCACCCTTGTTAAAACGATGAATAAAGCCGTTAAAACTTTCCGAATCGAGAGCCGGATTGAATCTTTTCACATAATCTGACGGACTATTCCCCATGATGGCAAGAACGGCTTCCACGCTCTTAAATATTCTTTCCACCCTTCCATATGCCAGAGAAGAGGCTATCATGCCGACAATCTCCTGGTCTTCAGGTTTTTTATATAGATGAAGATATTTTAATGGGTCTGAGTAAAGGAATGAGGCGTGATAATCTTCGCATAATTTATCCAGCTTTTCTTTAAGCATTTTGCGGTTTTTTAACATGAAATAATCACAAGCTTTTAATTTTAAGGGATAAAACTTTCAAAAAATATCTTTTATAGATTATACTAATTCAAGTATGAATAAGAAGGCAAAAAAAATTGATAAACTGTTGAAGCTTGCCGGGGGAAAGAAGCATGCCCTCATTATGCCACATAATTATGCCGATCCCGATGCTATTGCTACGGCGCTTACACTCAAAGTGATTTTTGAAGCAAAGCTTGGACTTGTCTCTACAATTTCATTTGACGGAGTTGTGGGGAGGCAGGAAAACGAGGTTCTTATTGAGCTCCTTTCCCTTAACATCTCCCCTGCATCTTCCATCGTTTTTGATGATTATGATTTTATAGCCCTTGTGGACTGCCAGCCCGGGGCGGGTAACAACGCCCTTCCCGGCTGGATAAAGCCTGATGCGATTGTCGATCATCATTTGTCCGATGAAGCGATTAAAGGGGTAGCCTTTGTAGATATAAGGGATGATGTTGGTGCATCGTCAACTATTGCTGCAGAATATCTTTTTGATTCCGGCATAGACATTACTCCTGATGTTGCAACAGCCCTCGTATATGGCATAAAAACGGATTCTCTTAATCTGGCTGTTAAGACCGGGAAAAAAGATCTTGAGGCATATCTTCACCTTTTTCCACTGGCAGATAAAGATAAGCTGAAGGCGATTGAGAGCGCCCAACTGCCGGCTGAATATTTCGCCGCACTAAATGACGCCATCGAGGGTGCCTTTGTATATGATCATATCGTGGTGGCTGATCTGAATGGAGTAGATAATCCGGGGCTCATTGGCGAATTTGCCGATCTCTTTTTGCGCCTTATAGGTGCGGAGACCTCCCTTTGTTTTGGTGTTTTTGACGAGGTGCTCATGATATCAATAAGGACTATGGATAGTCGCCTTCATGCCGGAAGGATTATGAAATATGCCGTAGAAGAGCGGGGCACGGCCGGTGGACACGCCTCAATGGCCGGTGGTCAGATACCATTGATCAAGGAGACGCAAAAGGAAAGGAGAGAACATATAAAAACTGTAAAGGACAGGGTCCTTAGCATGCTGGATATAGAGGGAAAGAGGGGGAGGAGGATCATATGATCTACCTTAAGCAGCTTGAAACAGGCCCTATTAAAAACTTCAGCTATATAATTGCAAATCCTTTGGAACGGATAGGCACCATTATAGATCCCGGCTGGCCCGGAGAGGAAGCGGGAAAGTTGCTTGAAGCGGCTGCCCTGGATGGGGTAAGCATAAAGTATATAATCGCCACCCACTATCATTCAGATCATATAGGGGGGATTGAGTTTCTGCTTGAAAAAACCGGGGCGGAGCTCCTTGTTCATGAAGGCGAGAAAGAATCAATGGACCGTCTCGGTTTTAAGGCTGATATTACCCTTAAAGATGGAGACCTTCTCAGCCTTGGCGGTTTGTCGGTAAAGATTATTCATACTCCCGGTCATTCGCCCGGTAGTATCTGTATATATTCAAATGGTAAACTCTTTACCGGTGACACCCTGTTTGTGGGAGGCTGCGGCCGAGCTGACTTGCCGAGGGGCAATCCGGAGGAGCTGTATCATAGCCTATGCGGTAAGTTACTTAAACTTTCAGACAATACCGAGATATATCCGGGGCACGACTATGGCCCTGTGAAGTCCTCTACCATGGATAGAGAGCGGCGCGAGAACCCGTATCTTAAGTGCGCTTCATTGGAGGAATTTATAAAGTTACGTATGGGCTGACGCACCTGTGTCTTTGATCTGTTGACAAGTCAGGTGTGGTTTGATATTTTTTACCGAGGAGATGTGACGATGACAATTGAAGATATAGAAAACAAGTCTAAGGAAGAAGAAAGTGACGTCGATACATTCTGGGGGCGTAATGGAGCTAATATCGGACTTGCCGTCCTGGTCCTTTATGTTACCCTTCTGGTGCTCGGAACCGTTGCCGAGATATTCAACATCGATTCCATTCTGGACTGGTGGATATTCCGTCCTCCCGGTCGTCAATAATAAATTCCAAAGACAAAATGACCATACCGAAGAAGCTTCTGGCCAACGTCGGACGCTTTGGCGAAAAGCCCGCACTTTTTTATAAAGAGCCTGATTTTGGCGAGTGGCAGCAGGTCTCCTGGAATGAATTCGGCAGGAAGGTCGACACTCTTGCCGCCTATCTGATTTCCATATCTTTAAAGAAGGGCGAAAAAGTCGTGCTTCTTTCCGAGAACAGGCCTGAGTGGGTGATCTCCGATTTAGCCATCCTTGCCGCAGGCGCTGTAACCGTTCCGGTATACTTCACATCAACTGCCAGCCAGATTGATCACATATTGAATGACTGCGGAGCTGAAATAGTGCTTGTATCTACTATTGATCAGCTGGATAAACTGCTTAAAACCGGATCGTCGGAAAATGTCCGTAAGATTATACTTATGGATGCCCCTCGATCTTCTTCAGCCCATATCTATAAAAAAGTCATACTTCTTTCAGATATCTATGCATCTTCCCTGGCACAGTCCACATCTGTTTATATGACTGAGATTAAGGAAAGGCTGTCAGAATTAAGTGAGGAAGATCTTGCCAGCATCCTTTATACCTCCGGTACAACGGGTCCTCCCAAAGGGGTTATGCTTAGCCATAAAAATTTTCTCTTTAATGCAGCTGCCTGCGCAAAGGTGATTGAGCTGTCTGAAGATGATCTGTTATTGTCTTTTCTGCCCCTTAGTCATGCCTTTGAGCGAACTGCAGGATGCTATCTGCCCCTCCTTAAGGGCTCTGCAATCGCCTATGCGGAAAGCATAGAAAAGATTCCTCATAATATGCTTGAGCTTCGACCTACCATAATGGTCGGAGTGCCGAGGTTTTACGAAAAAACCTACGCATCCATTTTAAGCCGGCTTGATGGACAGTCGGCCTATAAAAAACGACTATTTTCATGGGGGGTAAAGACGGGCGAAGCATGGACGAGGATAAAGGCAGAGGGGAGGCGCCCTGCTTTTTTGCTCTCACTTAAAAGGTTTATTGCAGATAAGCTTATTTTTGCCAGGGTGAGGGCAGGCATGGGTGGAAGGCTCAGATTTTTTGTCTCGGGCGGCGCGCCGCTTTCAAGAGAAATAGGAGGTTTTTTCGACTCCATTGGCGTAACTATACTTGAAGGCTACGGCCTGACCGAGACATCGCCGGTAATAACCTGCAATACCTTGAGCCATAGAAGGGCTGGCACCGTCGGAAGGGCACTTCCCGGTGTTGAGGTGAGAATAGAAAATGACGGGGAAATCGCAACTAAAGGCCCGCATGTTATGAAAGGTTATTATAATAACGAAAAGGCGACAGGAGAGGTAATAAAAGAGGGTTGGTTTTTTACCGGAGATATCGGGGAGATAAGGGATGGATATCTGACCATTACGGACAGGAAGAAGGACTTGATAGTAACGGCGGGAGGGAAAAATGTAGCCCCCCAGTCCATAGAGACAGTCCTCATTGCCGATCCCTTTATAAACCAGATTATGGTCTATGGTGACGGGAAAAAGTTTATTTCGGCTTTGATTGTTCCTGATATGGCAAAACTTGAGGAGTTGGCCAGGAGAAAAAAAGTTTATTATGTAAGCATGGAAGGTCTTTGCAGTGATGCTGCTATTATAGCTTTTTATATGGACAGGATAGATGCAGCACTCAAGGAGTTTGCCCCTTATGAAAAGGTTAGAAAGATTGCTCTCCTGTGGGAGCCCTTTTCAATGGATAGGGGGGAGATTACGCCTACCCTCAAGGTAAACAGGAAGAAAATAACAGGAAGGTACAGGATGGAGCTGGAGAAGCTCTATGAAGATAAATAGCGCTGCGTCAGAGGAGGAAAAGATTGATTAGAATTTTAAAGATATTAATTATGCTGTCGGTTCTGGCCGCTCTCGCAATAACTGCCTATGGATACGTTTATATCAACTCGGCGCCCGGCAGTTTAAGTGAAGATGTGGTTGTAGAGATAAAGCGTGGATCGTCTTTTTATGCCGCTGCAAACAGCTTAAGGGAAAAGAGAGTAATTAATAGCGTAAGGCTGTTTCGCATCTATGCGGGGCTGGACGGCTTTCAGTCAAAGATCAAGGCGGGAGAATATCTTGTAAAACCGGCTATGACGGCAAGGGAAATTGCCGCCGCTCTGGTGAAGGGGGACGTCATCCGCCATAAGATTACCATCCCCGAAGGGTACAATCTCTATCAGATTGCGGACCTCCTTGAGGAAAAGGGGATTGTGCTGAAAAATGCATTCGTTGAAAAGGCCTTTGACAGGCAATTGATGTCCCGTATGGGGGTGGAAGGGGTAAGTTTTGAAGGTTATCTTTATCCTGAAACATATTTTTTTACAAAAAATATGGAGGCTAAAGATGTGATCGAGCTTATGAGGGCAGGTTCGAGAGATAAATTTACGAGGAAGCTGAAGGATAGAAGTAAAGAGATAGGGCTAAGCGTCCATGAGGTCGTTATTCTTGCCTCTATCATTGAAAAAGAGACCGCTAATCCCGATGAAAGGCCGCTTATATCGGCCGTGTTTCACAACAGGCTAAAGAAAAAAATGCGGCTCCAGACCGACCCTACGGTCATATATGGGATGTGGGAAACATATGATGGGAATATACGCAAAAAAGACCTCTTTAAAAAGACGCCATACAACACCTATAGGATTAGCGGCCTTCCGCTCGGGCCTATAGCCAATCCCGGCATAGATTCAATCATGGCGGCCCTTTACCCAGCCGATGTAGGGTATATATACTTCGTTTCCATGAATAACGGCTCCCATATTTTTTCCAGAACACTTAAGGAGCATAATAAAGGTGTATGGAAATATCAGAAGAGGCAAAAAAACAAGGGGCAACTATAATAAACTACGCGGACCTGGAATTACTCAAAAAATACGGGAGGGGGCAGGGTTGCCCTCTCCCGCAATAAAAAGGAGGCGTTACATTTGGTTCGATGCGTCTCATATCAAAAAGTTCCACCGGGTAACATTTTTTTAAAATTCTTAAATTTACACCTTGTTCAGTATGGGTGTCTGGCAGGGCCACCTCATGAAATAAAATAAAATAGGCGCCATTCATTTAAAATAAAATAACCACAGGGATGGAAAACATT
>JAVVFD010000123.1:0-7938 GCA_032250935.1 bacterium | reverse complement strand
GGGTTGCCGAGCTTTACTCCAGCCGCAACAGGTAGAGCCCTGCCGTGAAGCGTATGCATGGCGTAGGTGTCTACAAAGTAAGGGAGCCTTGAAGAGCAACCGATACCGGAGACAAAAACTGTCATCTCAGGATCAAGCCCAAGGTTGCTGATCGCCTTGTAGGTACTGTTAAGCACGGCATAGTCACCACAGCCGGGGCACCATACGGGAGTAACTTCACTTTTATATTCCTTGGGAGATAGTTCTACCTTGTTCATAGCTGCGCTTTTCATCCTATCACCTCCTCAACTTTTGCACACATTTCGGCAGGCGTAAAAGGCGCGCCGGCATAAATGTTGTACTTGATCGGATCGACATCTGTTTTAGACTTGATCAGTTCGGCAAACTGGCCCTGGTAGTTGACCTCTGGAACCATGATCTTCTTGCACCTTTTGCCAAAGACATTGATCTGCTTTTCAGGGATTGGCCATACCAGTTTGGGGTACATTGCGGCAACCTTAACGCCTTTTGCCCTTAGTCTTTTAACAGTCTCTCTGACGCAACCGATTGTGGAGCCCCATGCAATCAAGCCGATATCGGCGTTATCATCGCCCTCTACCTCTATCTGGCCATACTCGTCCTCGATATTTGCTATCTTTCCGTATCTCTTATCCATCATCAGGTTACGGTTTACCGCGTCATACCTTGGCGCTCCGCTTTCTGCATGCTCAAGGCCGGTAGCGATATGCCTTCCGCCCTTGTCGCCAGGAAAGGCAACAGGAGAGATATGGTCATCAGTGTGGGCATACCTCAAGTATTTCTCATCCCCCTTAAGACCTTCAAAACGCTTGCGTCTTGCCCTCTTTGCAGCCTTCATATCAGGCCTTGCGATAGACTCTGTCCTGAAACCCATTGAACCGTCGGAAAGCATGAATACTGGGAGCTGGTACTTTTCCGCCAGCTCAAAGGCCTTTATGGTAAGTTCATAGCAGTCGGCTACACTTTCGGCAGCAAGTACGATCCTCGGCGCGTCGCCGTGGCTACCGTGAGCCGCTATGAAGAGATCGGACTGCTCATGCTTGGTAGGAAGGCCTGTTGCAGGGCCACCCCTTTGAACGCCGACTATAACTATAGGTAGCTCAGACATACTGGACATACCGATCATCTCTGACATGAGAGATATGCCTGGACCCGATGTTGCGGTCATTACGCGCTTTCCAGTGTAGGATGCGCCGACAATGTTCGCAATTGAAGCGATCTCGTCTTCCGCCTGCACAAGCTTTCCGCCAGTCTTGTATATATGGTCGGCGATAAAGTAGGCAACCTCTGTCGCTGGCGTTATGGGATAGCAGGAAAAAAACTCAACGCCTGCTGCAATTCCGCCGAGGCCTGCCGCATCGTTACCGGAGATAATGATAACGTCTTTCGGCTCTGTCTTAGGGATTGTATAATTATCCGTTTTAGTAAGGTTGTTCTTGCAGTAGTCCCTACCAGCCTCAAGCGCCTTGATGTTTATATCAACGATATCCTGGCCCTTCTTGGTAAACTTGTCCGTAATGAACCCTTTGATGAGATCAAAGTCGAGGTCAAAGAGACCTGACAGCGCACCCATACAGACCATGTTTTTTGAACGATATACACCGAGGTCTTCCTTGGCGATCTTGCTCATAGGAACTGCGTAAGAGATGACCCCGGGATGATCTTCAGGTTCGAAATCCCCACCGGGTCCGTCATATACAAACACCTTTCCAGGTGTCAGGAATTTTTTATTCATTTCATATGCTTCGCCGTTGAAGGCGACAACGATATCAAAACCATCCCCTTCGCAAAGGACAGGCTCATCTGAAATCCTCGTCTGGTACATTGCGTAACCACCTTTAATTTCAGCTGGAAAGGTTTTGAATGTAAGGATATTGTTACCGGCCTTTGCAGCTATTGCCGCAATAAAATCACCGGTGCTTATAATCCCTTCTCCACCTTCTCCGCCGACTCTTATCGTAAGATCAGCCATTTACTACCTCCTTTAATTTTGTCTAAAACTTTCTTTACCACAAAGGCACAAAGTACACGAAGAAAAGATTTATTTCTCTATATTATTCTTTGTGCCCTTTGTGCCTTTGTGGTTCATTAAATCTTACTTAAGTCTTTCAGCCATCATCTTGCCGATATCGGCCGGGCTCTTTGCCACGGTAATACCTGCGGCCTCAAGGGCTGCGATCTTTTCAGTTGCAGTCCCCTTGCCGCCGGAGATAATCGCCCCTGCGTGGCCCATACGCTTGCCGGGAGGCGCCGTCATGCCCGCAATAAAGCCGACGACCGGCTTCTTCACATTGGCCTTTATGTATTCTGCAGCCTCTTCTTCAGCCGTGCCGCCAATTTCACCTACCATAACGATCCCTTCCGTATCGGGGTCTTCGTTGAACAGCTTGATTACATCGATAAAATTTGTTCCATTAACGGGATCCCCGCCGATACCGACACAGGTAGACTGGCCGATGCCGAGCTTGGTTAGCTGATCAACTGCCTCATAGGTGAGGGTTCCGCTTCTTGATACAACGCCGACCTTGCCCGGCTTATGGATAAAACCCGGCATGATGCCGATCTTGCACTCGCCCGGTGTGATAACGCCGGGGCAGTTAGGGCCGATAAGGCGGGAATTGCTTCCCTCCATCGCCCTCTTTGCCTTCACCATGTCAAGAACAGGGATACCTTCAGTGATACAGATAACAACTTCTATGCCTGCATCAACGGCTTCAAGAATTGCATCTGCCGCAAATGGAGGGGGAACGAAGATCATGGTAACGTTGGCTCCAGTTGCCTTAACGGCATCTGCAACAGTGTTGAATACAGGTACGCCGTCTTCGGTAGTCATGCCTCCCTTACCGGGGGTAACGCCCCCCACCATCCGGGTGCCGTACTCCTTGCACATCTTTGTATGGAAGGCTCCGGCCGAGCCTGTAACTCCCTGACAGATTACCTTACTATCTTTATTAACCAGTATGCTCATCTTAAGCCCCCTTCGCAGCGGCAACTACCTTTTCTGCCGCGTCTTTCATTCCATCTGCCGAAATAAGATCAATACCTGATTCGGCAAGAAGCTTCTTGCCAATTTCAACATTAGTACCTTCAAGGCGCACTACGAGAGGGACCTTAAGGTCTATCTGTTTGGCTGCTGCTATGACGCCGGCGGCGATGACGTCACACTTCATAATGCCGCCAAAGATATTTACGAGGATGGCCTTAACCTTTGGATCGGAGAGTATAATCTTGAACGCCTCCGTGACCCTCTCCTCGGTAGCGCTTCCACCAACGTCAAGGAAATTGGCCGGGGAACCGCCGTGCAGCTTGATTGTATCCATTGTGCCCATGGCAAGGCCAGCGCCGTTTACCATGCAACCGATATTGCCGTCAAGGGCGATGTAGCTAAGTTCATGCTTGGACGCCTCGATCTCATTGGGGTCCTCTTCATCAAAATCCCTCATCTCTTCTATCACCTTCTGGCGGTAGAGGGAATTGGAATCAAAATTCATCTTTGCATCCAGCGCCATAACGTTGCCGTCGCCTGTTATGACCATGGGGTTGATCTCGGCAAGGGAGCAGTCGGAATCTACAAATGCCTGGTATAAGCCTATCATGAGCTTTACAGCCTTTCCGATTACTGCCTTGTCAAGCCCTAGGCCGAATGCGAGGTTTCTCGCCTGATATCCCTGAAATCCTACTGCAGGGTCCACAATCTCTTTGAGTATCTTCTCAGGCGTCTTTTCAGCCACCTCTTCGATCTCCATACCGCCTTCTGTACTGGCCATCATAACAACGCGAGATGTTGCTCGATCTATAACCATTCCAAGGTAAAGTTCCTGCTTTATATCACACCCTTCCTCAACTAGGACGCGCTTGACCTCTTTCCCTTCAGGTCCTGTCTGGTGAGTGACAAGCTGCATGCCGAGTATTTCCTTGGCAAGACCCTTCACTTCTGCCTTTGACTTGGCGACCTTGACACCGCCGCCCATCCCTCTTCCACCGGCATGGATCTGGGCCTTAACAACACATACGTCGGTAGAAAGTTCTCTGGCGATCTCTTCCGCCTCGGCAGGTGTGTATGCGACCTTACCGTCGGGCACAACTACGCCATACTTTCTTAAGATCTCTTTTCCCTGGTACTCGTGTATATTCATATAGTATCCCCTTTAAAAAAGTGTTGCGTAATTATAGCGACATCTTAAAAAAAATCAAGTGCCCATAGACCAAACTATCTCAAACTCCCTGTTACCAGGTACCATGCGCCGATACTGATTGCGTAGCTGAGCGCTATGACAGGAGTCCATTTAAGATGTGTCATAAAGGTGTACGCATCACGCCTTACTCCCATAACGGCAACCCCTGCGGCCGAGCCGATAGAGAGAAGGCTTCCGCCAACGCCTGCCGTAAATGTCACAAGCAGCCACTGATCAATGCCCATATCAGGACCCATCTGCAATACTGCAAACATAACAGGTATATTATCTACAATGGCCGAGACAACCCCTACAAGAACGTTTGATGTTGTATCGCCGAGCATTCCGTATGAGTACTGACCTGCAAGGGCAAGATAGCCTATATACTGAAGACCGCCGACTCCCATGATTACACCGAAGAAGAAAAGGAGGGTATCGAACTCCACCTTCTCAATCTTACGGAAGATATCGAACCTCATTGTACGGTCGCCATTAATATCAGATATTTTAAGCCAGAAGCTCAGAGCCATGAGGAGCCCCAGACCCATCATCATCCCCATAAAAGGCGGAAGATGAAGCAACTGGTGGAAAGAGACGGCCGTAGCTATAGTAGTAATACCAAGGAAGATTATACGCTTTGCGCCGACCTTCATCTCAACCTTTGCCACATCACCTTCGGGCACCTCTTTCGAAACGAAGGGGTACATGCAGGCGGCAACTATCAACCAGTTGAGTATTGATGGTATCAATATATATGCAAACTGCATTGTCTCGACACGTCCTGCCGTCCAGACCATAAGTGTTGTGATGTCGCCGAATGGGCTCCAAGCGCCGCCGGCATTGGCTGCAACGATAATATTTACAAATGCAAGAGCTATGAATTTTTTGTTAGCGCCCCCAACCGCACTGGCTACTGTAGCCATAAGGAGTGCGCTTGTGAGGTTGTCGGCAACCGGCGATAGACAGAAGGTGATGCCGCCTGTTGCAAGGAAAAGCGCCCTGTAGCTCATCTTCTTCCTGAGGAGCCATGTGCGAAGCGCTTGAAAGACGTTGCGCTCGGCAAGGGCGTTTATATAGGTCATTGCGGCAAAGAGGAAGAAAAAGAGCTCGCCTATCTCGATAACCAGGTGTTTAACCGCCTCTTCAGCATGATGGTTTCCTGTTCCGAGATGAAAGGCCTCGTAGATACCTATAACCATCCAGATCGATGTTCCGGCAAGAAGTACGGGTTTTGACTTTCTAAGGTGTATCTTCTCTTCAAATATCACAAGCAGGTAAGATACTACAAAGATCAGAAGAGCCGCGTAACCAACCCAGGCGCTTATCATGACACTGTGTTCCATATTTTCCTTACAACCTCTTTCTTGCAGTTAAAGCGAATTTAAACGCATGTTTTTATCATAATGAATCCATAAAATCAATGAAAACTGAACTCAGAGATTCATACCCCTTAATCTTTTGACCCTCTCGGCGATGGGTGGATGAGTGCTGAAGAGAGACATGAGACCGCCGCCGGTTAGCGGATTTACGATAAACATATGGGCCGTCGCCTCCTTAGTCGATTCATTGACCTGCATGGGGATTTTTTTAGAAACGTTTTCAAGTTTATTAAGAGCGCTTGCGAGATACTCTGGCCTTCCACAGATCCTGGCGCCCTCGCTGTCTGCGCCATATTCCCTTGAACGTGAGATAGCCATCTGGACAATCATCGCTGCAATCGGCGCGATAATCATCGTGGCTATCATAACCGCCGGATGAGGTCCGTTTTCATCTCTGCTACGCCCTCCCCCGAATATCATCGCCCACTGCGCCATATTGGCAAGCATGCTGATTGCCCCCGCTATTGTTGCAGCTATAGAGCCTATGAGTATGTCCCGGTTTTTCACATGAGCCAGCTCATGTGCCATAACGCCCATCAACTCCTCACGCGTCAGGAGACTTAGTATCCCTGTCGTGGCTGCCACCGCCGCATGTTCGGGATTTCTGCCTGTGGCAAAGGCGTTGGGGGCGTCCTGAGGAATAACATAGACCTTCGGCATGGGGAGATTTGCCCTCTCGGACAGTTCCCGCATCATGGAGTGAAACTCCGGCTGCTCCGACTCGGTCACCTCCTTCGCCTTATACATGGACAGGATAATCTTGTCGGAAAACCAGTAGGAGCCGAAATTCATAACAATAGCTATAGCGAAAGCAAATACTGCGCCACCCTGCCCTCCCATTGCCCCTCCGGCCCATACCAGAATCAATGTTAAGGCAGACAGCAAAACTGTTGTCTTAATTGTATTCATCTCTTAAACCTCTCAGAATTAAATTCTACTATAGAAAACAAAAAAGCCGACATCTTAAACGCTTTATAATAAAGGTTGATGTCGGCCTACCTTCTGACAATTATATGTTTTTAATTATCCGGAAGTCTTCCTACTATCTTTCAATACCCTGCATCTTAACCTGCCTTGCTTTTGCCGCAAAACAATTCAATCTGCTTGATATTTACAGGTAAAACTATAATAAACTAGCATGTCTTGTCAAGGTTTTTCAGATTCAATAGATATTAACAGTCGTTTAGTTTTCTTTCAAGATCTCCATTCATTGTAAAGATTATAACCCTTTCACCACTTTTAGTACTGATATCCGTATGAAGCGTGACAACATCAAGTCCAGTTATCTCTTTTACAACCTCATAAAGTAGCGGCTGTGCCGTTTCCAAAAGGCTTGCCCTCACCTTTTTTATCAGTTCAATACCATCGGGCCCTTTTGTGAGTTGCTGCTCTGCTCTTGTGAGCACCCCTTTCAGGCGAACAAATATCATATCTTCAAAAATATGGGTCTTTACTTCCGTCGGCCCACGCCCCATATATTCCTTCTCGAACTGGACCATCGACTTGCTGATCTCATCCTCTATCTCACCTGCAGACTTTATACTCACAGTCACTCCTTGAAAAAAATCTTTTTGTATTTAAGAGTATACCTAAAAGTCTTCAATTTAAAAAGGAAAAGGACCTGCTATTAAATAACAGGCCCTTAAAGATTATTGAAAATCGATCAATAAAAATGAAATGGTGGAGGGAACGCCGACCTGGCGCAATGATGAAACCATCCCCGTGGGCTTCGGCACCATTCAGGTGGTGGCGGTCTGGCGGTTTCTGTTGGAGATGGACTCACGAACCTAAAATAGCGGCTCGTCTTATTTTAGTTTCGTGCCGTTTCCTAAAATAATCTATCGCGTCACATCACGCCGAAAATCCATCCTTCGACCTGAGCAACGGGGTATTCGCCGGGCAGCATGTCGGGCTTCAGGAATTTTCCAAGGCTGCCATCCGTATCCACTTGTCGTAACCAGGCAGAAGCAACGTAGGCATCATGCTGGTCGGGGGTGCGGCCTTCCCGTGGCGTACTCTTGCTCCACAACGATGGGTAGACTTCGACCAGTGCAGACTTGCCCGGAGGGATCTCCCAGCCATCGAAGGGCCAGAAGTGAACCTGGCCGCCAAGCTGACTGCGCAGATACCGAAGCCAGGGCAATCCGGCATGGGTCGATTTGGCCACCGAACCGGGTACGTCGAAGTGAAAGACCGACTTGGCCCCGGCCCGCTCCTCGGTGATCCGTCGCCAGCGGGCGCTGCCGGAACGGGCCTCGCCCTCGCCCCGTGAACCGTGGCGAATGAAATCGACGTAGGTGTGCTCGGCATCGGCCGGCCAGTGTTTCTGAAAGTCATCGAGGAAGGTCGGCCAGTCCGGTTCCAGC
>JAVVFD010000122.1:0-8002 GCA_032250935.1 bacterium | reverse complement strand
AATGTGGTACTTCCATAGAACAGAGGGACTTTCAGTCCCTGATAAACCTATGCACTTTCAGTGCATAGTGGTTTAGTGTTATGTCTGTGTGATGCATTTATCAATGGAGGATTAATATAGTGATAATTTCTGTTCATATGCCTAAAACAGCTGGAATGAGCTTTCAAGCAATCCTTGAAGAACATTTTGGAGAGACCTTTTTGAGGGATAATGTTTATCTAAGAGACGCTAAATCTAGGCTTACTTCAGAGTATGAAAGAAATTTATTTGCTATCAAGCAATCCCTGAAGAATGGAAAATATGGTATTCGAAAATGGGATTACGAGCGCACTTATCGTCGAAAATTAATAAGTTATTTATTTGATAAGCGAGAGGTTAATGTTGTTCATGGGCATTTGATGCCGGTAAAGTATCTACTTCTTAGTGCGAGGCAAGATATTAAATTTGTGACCTGGTTGCGAAACCCTGTTGATAGAGTAGTATCTAATTATTATTATTGGAAAAAGACGTACAAGGTCGGGAGGTCACATGCACTTCATAGCAGGATTGTTGAAGAAAATTGGTCCCTGGAGCAGTTCTGTTTTAGCCCTGAGATGAGGAATGTTTACTATCAATATCTCTGGGGCTTCCCGAAAGAGAATTTCGACTTCATCGGGATTACAGAGTTTTTTGAAGAAGATTTGAACTATTTCTCGGGAAAATACCTGGGAGGGGATAAACTGCAAACTACTCGTGTTAATGTCGGGGAATCCAGAAATGGCAAATATGATCTTGATCCGGAATTTAGAAGAAAACTTGAATTACATCATTCTTTAGATATGGATTTATATCGATATGCTGTTGAAATGAGAGAAAAGAGGAATGCGAAAAAATAAGCTTATTGTGGTATGTGGTAAGCATTATTTACGTAAACTTTTTTAGAAATTACGTTGGAGACAAAATGAAAGTTGTTATTCTTGCGGGTGGTTTTGGAACACGTCTCAGTGAAGAGACTGATCTAAAGCCGAAGCCGATGGTAGAAATATGTTAAAAAATCTAAAAAGAAAGTTTGACAAAAAAGGAACAAGGGGCAAGATAATTCGTTTGAAAGAAGATTTCGAACAGCTTAAACAACAGATAGATTTATTCAAATCCAGAGTAGACGTTAGTGATGAACTATTTGAAGAATTCCAGAAAGACAGAGTGAGTGATGAGTATAATAAAGTATATGAAAAGGATGAACCTCTGGTCACTGTCTGTGTTGGAACATATAACCGGGCTAGATTGTTGCTAGATCGGTCTATAAAGTCAATTTTGGCACAGGATTATGAAAATCTGCAATTGATAGTGGTCGGTGATTGTTGTACTGATGAGACGGAAAAGTTGATTTCTACGATAGAGGACGAGAGACTTCACTTCGTTAATTTGTCTGAGCGTGGTAATTACCCTGAAGATCCAGATTTTAGATGGATGGTTGCAGGGACTGCCACAGTGAATCATGCCCTCGAATTAGCAAAGGGAGATTTTATCACACATCTTGATGATGACGACGAGTATACGCCAGACCGCATTGGAAAGCTCATCCAATTTATTAAGGAGACTAAGGCTGATATAGTCTGGCATCCTTTTTGGGTTGAAAATCCAGACGGGAGTTGGAAGTTAAATAAAAGTGAGGAGTATAAGGCTGGACGGATAACGACATCCAGTGTGCTATATCACAGGTGGTTTAAGAAGATACCCTGGGATATTAACGCTTATAAGTACAGAGAGCCGGGTGACTGGAACCGCTTCAGGAAAATTAAATATCTTGGTGTGAGAGCTTGCCGTTATTCCGAACCGCTTCTAAAGCATTACAAAGAAAGAAACCAGTAAAAAGTTTGAAAAGAGGGATTTTATAGTGATGGACAAATATCGCATACCTCATGTTAAAACGTTTGAGTATACCAAAATAATTGGTCTTAAGAATATTGAGTTTGGCCAGAATATTATTATTGATGATTTTGTTCTTATTTATGCAACAAATAGAATGAAAATAGGCAGTCATGTCCACATCGCTAGTTTCACTTCCATAACAGGAGGGAGTGAATTTATAATGGATGACTTTTCTGGTATATCTCAGGGATGCAGAATATTAACGGGGAGTGAGGACTTTAAAGGGTGGGGTTTTGGTAATCCGACAATCCCAGAGAAATATAGAAATACAAAGAGGGAAAAGGTAACTATTGGGAAGTTTTGCTTGGTTGGCGCTAATTCCGTCGTATTGCCAGGGGTCTCAATATCGGAAGGTGCCGTTGTTGGCGCTGGTTCTGTCGTTTCAAAAGACTTAGAAGCTTGGGGCATTTATGTCGGAAATAGAAAGGTTGGAGAAAGGGACAGTACCTCCGTTTTAAAAATATACGACAAATATTTAAAGGAGATTGCATATGAATAGGATGGAGAAAAATATGCAGCCATTTGATGATCCTATATATGTTACGCGCCCCATGCTCCCTCCAATAGAGACTTTTAACGTCAAGCTTAAGGAAGTTTGGGATTCAAAATGGCTTACCAACAGCGGCCCTCAGCATATAGAACTTGAAGTTCGCCTTCAAAAGTTTTTAAATGTGCCTTACATCTCACTTTTTAATAACGGGACAATTGCACTAATTACAGCCTGTCAAAGTCTCAGACTTTCAGGAGAAGTTATTACAACACCATTTACCTTCCCGGCTACCCCACATGTGTTGACATGGAATAATGTACGGCCCATATTTTGCGATATTGATCCTGTCACAATGAACATTGATGTTGATAAGATAGAGTCACTGATTACGCCTCAAACAACGGCCATTTTGGCAGTACATGTATTTGGGACACCATGTCATGTGCATAAAATTCAAGATATTGCTGATCGCTACGGGCTGAAAGTTGTTTATGACGCTGCTCATGCATTTGGAGTGGAGGTAGATGGAGTAGGTATCGGGAGTTTTGGTGACATCTCCATGTTTAGTTTCCATGCTACAAAACTATTTCATACTGCCGAAGGAGGCGCCTTGACTTTTAACGACCCTCACTTAAAATCCAGGATTGATCTATTGAAAAATTTCGGTATTAAGAATGAGGAAGAGGTTGTTATGCCCGGGATCAACGGAAAAATGAACGAAATCCAAGCTGCTCTTGGGCTGGTAAACTTAGATCTTGTTGGGGAGGAAAGAAATAAACGGAAACTTATTACAGATACCTACAGAGAATGTCTGCGTGATGAGGTAGGAATCAGTTATATGGATGAAGTTGAGGGAGTAAAAAACAGTTACCAATATTTTGTTATTCGCATAGATGAAATCGACTTTGGAAAATCTCGAGATTATGTATATGAGAAACTGAAGGAATATAATGTCATTTCTCGTAAATACTTTTATCCCCTTTGTAGTGACTATTCATGTTATCAATATCTTCATTCATCAAATCCTCAAAATTTACTTGTAGCCAGAAAGGTTGCCCGGGAAGTTCTTGCGCTGCCTCTTTTTGGAGAACTGTCAATAGGCGATGTTGAAAAAATCTGCGATATTATCAAGAGTCTGAGATAATAAGACCCTTATAATAAGGACTGGAATTAATTATGTTGAGAAAAGTTAGAAAACAAATAAAGGAAAAAATTAAGGCTGGACTTTGCCGACTGTTATTTTATTGTCACGCTTTAAAGAGTCGCATTTCTAAAGAAAAATTGAAAAAATTACATGTAGGCTGTGGGAAGAATCACTTCAGAGGATGGATCAATGCAGATATGTTTTTAGGTTCTGAGATGATTGTTTTTTTGCAGAAGAAGTTGCCGCTGCAAAACGACTGCCTTGAAAGAATCTATTCAGAGCATGTAATTGAACATGTACCTTTTGAAACGGGAGTCTTTTTTCTGAAAGAGGCTTATCGTGTTCTAGAACCCGGAGGAGTAATCAGGATGGCAACCCCTGACCTTGATAATATCATTTCTTATTATACGGAGGATTGGAAAAGGGCTGATTGGGTAAACTGGCCTGAATATTCATTTATCAAGACAAAAGCTGAGATGCTAAATATTGCCTTTAGGTGGTGGGGGCATGCACATCTTTATAATGAAGAAGAGCTCCTGCGTGCATTTAAAGAAGCTGGCTTTCAGAACCTTCAAAAGGTCGCATGGGGGGAGAGTAACTTTAATGATCTCTCTTCTTTGGAAACAAGAAAAGATAGTACACTAATTATAGAAGCAGTTAAATGAAGAAAATAAGCAACCTATTAAAACTATTTCGATATAATAAAGTAAGCACAAATTATAAAGGTTCTGCTCAACAAGTTGGATTCATTATTGGAACGGGTAGATGTGGAACAACCATTCTATCTAAAGTCTTGAATTCACATTCAAGGATATGCGTACCCCATGAATTGCAGATAGTTTTGGGTGTGGAGAACGGTGATCGCTTTTATGAAAAGTATATCTCTGGTGAATTAAAAAAATTCAAAGCAAAAGATTGCATAAATTTGATAGAAAGGAGATGCCCATATAAGTTTGATGAATTTTTTGACTACAAAAATCATTTTAAATCGTTGAGTTACCCCCAAGCTGATTTAATGGATTTATTGCAAAATCTGTTTGATCATATATGTTTCGCAAATGGCAAAAGTATATTTATTGAGCAAACTCCATGGTATGGACAGCGGCTGAATATATTGAAAGAGATATTCCCCAATATGAAAATTATTCACGTTGTTAGAGATGGTAGGGATGTTGCTCTCTCTTTTGCAAAAAGTCCGTGGTGGTCAAATGATGTAGAAACGAATATGCTTCAGTGGGAAAAAGAAGTGAAATTGATTCATTCCTTTGGAATTAAGTATCCTGAAAATTTTGTTGAGATCAAGTATGAAGATTTAGTCCAAAATACAGAACACGAGTTAAAAAAGGTTTTGCAGTTATTTGGATTAGAATATGAGGCTGACATATTAAACCCGGACAAGCTTATTAATTATGATAAATTTCTTAAGGGAGATAATTCAAAAAACGTATCTAAAGAGTATAAGGACTGGTCTAGTTCTAAGAAACAAGTTTTTTCTCAGGAAGTGTTAACTCATGGAAAAATAATGACATAAATTTTATCGAATTAACGAAGGAGGTTGCTAATACTTTAGCAATGTTCAACTATGAAATCCCTGAATTGGATTAAATATTATCAGTTAGAATTAAGTTGAAATTATATTTTTTTATTTGAAAAGATAATTAGAAATGGTCTTCAGCTCAGTCATATTCCTTTTTTTCTTTCTGCCCTTAACCTTTCTTCTCTATTTTTTATCTCCAAAAAATCTGAGGAATCTATTTCTCCTTGCTTCGAGCTTGATCTTCTACGCCTGGGGGGAAGGGCTTTTTGTGCTTATAATGCTTGTTTCAATCGCAGGCAATTATGTGGCCGGACTGCTTGTAGATCGCTTCAATAAATCAACGCATAAAAAGCTCATTTTAACAGGCGCCATATTCTTTAACCTGGCCTTTTTGTCTCTGTATAAATACGGCAACTTTATTACCGACAACCTGAACGTTCTTTTTTCAGTCTTTCATATGAATCCGGTAATCATAGATCCTCTTCATCTGCCTATCGGTATCTCATTTTTCACTTTTCAAGCGATGTCTTACGTAATAGACGTATATAGAAAAGAGGCCCCTGTACAAAAAAATCCGCTGAATATCGGATTGTATATTGCTCTTTTCCCTCAGCTTATTGCAGGCCCCATCATTCGCTATCATGATGTTGCAAAACAGATTGTTCACCGGACAGTTAACAGAAAGAAATTTGCGGAAGGCGTTGAACGTTTTGTTTTAGGGCTCGGCAAAAAGGTGCTTATTGCCAACCAGATGGGCTTGATTGCAGATCAGGTTTTTTCTCAAACTTCGGCTGGGCTGTCAACAGGGACTGCATGGATTGGCCTCCTCTGTTATACCTTTCAGATATATTTCGATTTTTCCGGTTACTCCGACATGGCCATAGGACTTGGGAGAATGTTCGGCTTCAGATTCCTTGAAAACTTTAATTACCCATATATCTCTCAGTCTGTTCAGGAATTCTGGAGGAGGTGGCACATCTCATTGTCTAACTGGTTCAGGGATTATCTTTATATACCGCTCGGAGGAAATCGTAAAGGTCCAATGAGAACGTATGTCAATCTCGTGATAGTCTTCCTCCTCTGCGGCTTATGGCATGGCGCCAGCTGGAACTTTGTTATATGGGGCCTGTGGCACGGCCTGTTTCTCGCCGTGGAGAGGGTGGGGCTGAGTGCATATATTAAAAGAATCTGGTTTCCTTTCAGGCATGTATATCTTCTTTTTGTCGTGATGATAGGCTGGGTCTTTTTTCGTTCCGAAACTCTCTCTTCATCTCTAAGTTATATCTCTGCCCTTTTCGGCCTATCAGGCAAAAATGCTACGGTGCACCAGATAAACGTGGACAGTCATACGACGGTAGTTATTGTTGCCGCAATAGTCTTTTCAATGCCCATATTTAAGGTTTGCGGGGATTTAAAGGATAAAGTGTTATCTCACACTGAAGGTTTTCAGGTCAGCCTCTTTAATGGAGCGGCGGTCCTTTCTAAGGTGTTGATTATTTATACAGTCCTCTATTCATCAATTCTTTGTTTGTCAGCCGGGGTATACAATCCATTCATATATTTCAGGTTTTAATTTTTGTGGATATTTATGAAGCGTTTTAATCTTGATGCAGTCACACATTCTATACTTATCTGTATATTTTTGCTGTTTCTCTTTGCACCGCCTATAAAAACTCTTTTCAGCCCAAAGAAAAGCTGGTCTGTCGCGGAAAAGAGGAAACTTGCCTCTATGCCGGATGTTGGTCTTTTCTTCAAAGAGCCTAAGGAATTTCTGATTCAGTTTGAGGCGTATTTTAATGACCACTTTGGTTTCAGGGAGGAGTTGATAAAGCGGTATTCAAAGCAGATGAAAAAGCTTTTTGGAAAATCAGGTATAAGCAAGGTTCTGAGAGGAAAAAATGATTGGTATTACTATTCTGAAGCTGATATTATTCAGGACTTTCAAGGCTTGGACCTGTTTAACGAGGAAGAACTTTTTCAATGGAAAGAAAGTTTGGAGAAAAAGCGGGAGTGGCTGGCTAAAAAAGGGATTAGTTACCTTTATGTCGTTCCTCCAAATAAACCAACTATTTATCCTGAATACCTTCCCGATCATCTGAGAAATGCCAGGGGTAAAGCCAGGATCGACCAGTTGCTGGAATATCTCAGTAAAAACTCGAATGAGAAACCTCTTGATTTACGAAAAGCATTGCTGAAGGCAAAAGAGGGAGGACAAATATATTTCAGGACAGACTCGCACTGGAATTCTAAAGGCGCGATAATTGGCTACCAAGAGATTATGGAGCAATTAAGAGATCTGTTCCCCTCTTTGAAAAGTTTGAACAAGTATCAGTTAGTGGAAAAAAGTGTTTTAAGGGAAGATGGTGATCTTTCCTTAATGGCTAACTTATCTGCACCTGATATTGAGGAAGAGCTGCATATTTCAGTAAAAGATCCTTGCGCTAGAGAAGAAACACCCTATTTTACAGTTATAAAAGAAGGGACAAAGATGGCTGCTAATTCTATGATTTATACAAAGTGCCAATCGTCAAAGCTTAAGGCCGTGATTTTCAGAGATTCATTTTTTAAGCACTTATTACCTTTTGTTGCAGAAAATTTTGGAGAAGCAATTTATATCCTGGGTTATTATGATCATCATATAATGGAACAAGTTTTAAGTGAATTCAAGCCGGATATTGTTATTGAAGAGGTTGTTGAGAGAAACCTTAAAAATAGATCAATAAAAAAGGTTTTATCTCAATTGTCGATTTGAGTAATTAGGGACAACGACTTTTTAAATACTTCATCATTGAATATATCCTGCTTAAATCTAAAAAGTCCCTAATTAAGAAAGAGCAAATCAAAGATCAATCGTTAACAGCTTATTATTGCTGTGAGATAGTAGCTGCAATCATGCGTTTGTTCACCCAGTTAGGAGGCC
>JAVVFD010000121.1:0-8026 GCA_032250935.1 bacterium | reverse complement strand
CTCCTCAAAACACTCATCCATAGCGAAGATTGCCGCCTTTGCATTCAGCGAATCGGTGATCGTCTCGATAAGCAGAAGGTCGGCCCCGCCTTTTATGAGCCCCTTTACCTGAACCTTATATGCATCCACCATATCAAGGAATGTATACTCGCGCTTGCCGGGGTCATTAACATCGGCAGACATGGACAATGTCTTGGTTGTAGGCCCCATTGAACCGGCAACAAAACGGGGCTTGTCAGGAGTTATCCCCTCATATTTATCGCAGGCCGCCCTCGCAATACGGGCCGCCTCAAAGTTAAACTCGAATACATTTTCAGCCAGACCATATTTTGCCATGTCGATAGAGTTGGAGCTGAAGCTGTTCGTCTCAATGATATCGGCTCCAGCCTCCAGGTATGCCTCATGAATCTCGGCGATTATATCGGGCCGTGTCAAAACCAGAAGGTCATTATTCCCTTTGAGTTCCTTTGAATGACCCTTAAAACGCTCACCGCGAAAGTCCTCTTCCGTCAGCTTATAGGGCTGGATCATAGTCCCCATTGCTCCGTCTAAAATGAGGATGTGATCAATTAACAGCTTTTCGATTGTTGTCATCTTTTTTCCATATGAATTAATAGGGGAGATTTTGCAATTCAGATATCAAGCGCTGTCCAGATAGCTTTGGTCGGGACTGTCTGGTTCATGGTGAAAAAATGAAGCCCCGGTGCGCCGCCCTCCAGGAGCCTGCGACAGAGGTCTACGGTCACCTCAAGGCCGAAGGCCTTAAGAGAGTCCATATCAACACCAAAGGCCTCAAGCCGTTTCCTTATCCATCTGGGTATCTCGGCGCCGCAGCTGTCGCTGAATCTGGCGAGTTGTTCATAGTTTGTTATAGGCATAATGCCGGGAAATATAGGGATATCAACACCCATCCTTGAGGTTTCCTCAACAAACCTGAAGTAGGCATCGGCATTATAGAAATACTGCGTAATCGCCGAATCGGCTCCGGCCTTTACCTTTCTGGTAAAATTTTCAAGATCCAGCCGGGCGCTTGGAGCCTGGAGATGAAATTCAGGGTAGGCCCCAACCTCTATGTAGAAATGATCTCCCGTCTCCTGCCTTATAAACTCGACCAGTTCGTTTGCATAGCGGAATTCGCCCACTCCTCCGCCCATCCCCGATGGAAGATCGCCGCGCAGTGCAACAATACGGCTTATGCCTCTATCCCGGTAACCCTTTAAGATATCGAGTATTTCTTTCCTGGTAGAACCGATACAAGAGAGATGGGGGGCAACGTCAAAGCCAGCGTCCTGTATATCAAAAACCGTCTCCAGTGTGCCTTTTTGCGTACTCCCTCCCGCACCGAAGGTAACAGAAAAATAGCCTGGCCCGAGTTGTCCCAGTTCTTTAATTGTATTTTGCAGTTTTTCTCTCCCTGTATCCGTCTTGGGAGGAAAAAATTCCATACTGAAGACCTTGTCTTCCTTATCTGTTTTTTTCATGTCAGCAATAATATATGACTTTAAATTCAAATGCAAGAGGTGCGAACTACAAGTTACCGGCATTATTGGATGGGAGGGGTGTATGAATTATTGAAGTAAAAAAAATATAGCGGGAGAAAGATTCTCCCGCTATAAAAAAGGAGGTGTTACATTTAGTTGGATCATATCTTCGGCAATAAGTTTCATTTTTTTAAAATAAATTTAAAAAAAATTACTTTTTCAGAACCTCAACCATTCTAATAGCGCTGAAAAACCAGTCTTCCTCCAGTTTAACAAGGTCAACTTCCATTTCATAAGTCTCGTTAAAGGTTTCTCCCTGTTTTGACAAACCGGAAATCATCCCCGTTACAGTTGTCGCTGCCTTACCGTCGCCGCTTAGTGCAATCTCAACATCATAAAATTCAAGTTTCAATGTCCTAAATAGCGCCCTTGCCGACGCCGCATGGCTTGTAATCTGCTCGGGGCTGTAGTTTCCTGAGCGAAGTCTGTCACTTGATTCAATTATGCAGTTTTTTGCAAAAAGGGAACCTATCCCCTTCACCTTCGTCGCCATCAGCAGCGCCGGTTCCAGATCATCTTTCGAAAAAAGTTCGCTTAGGCGGGCAAAACGCTTTTCTATCTTTTTCTCATCGCTTTGCTGATAAATATAAAATACGCCCCCCGCTGCAACAATCAATACAAGAAGCGCTAAGAGATTTTTTTTATTCACCATAGCGGCACTCCCACAATTCTTTTTTTCGAGGTCTGTCCGAAGACATGATTCCTGATCGGCATATTCCTGTTGTCTCCAACGACATAGACATTACCTTTTTCTACGGTTCTGGGCCCCAGTGTCCAGTCGCATGGATATTTAATATAAGGCTCATCCACCGGCTTTCCGTCCAGAAATAGTCGCCCCCCTCTGAATTCAACTGTTTCTCCCTCCAGCGCAACTATCCTCTTTAGCAGCATTACCTTTTCACCTGCCAGCCTGACGCCTACTACCTGAAAGCGCTCGGGGGCAGAAAACGCATGGGCAAGACGCCAGATCAGGTTAACTCCACCGTCCGGATAGGTGGGCTCCATACTGATGCCGCGTATACTGATGGGGATGCAAATATAGGAAAAAAACAGGTAGGCGGAAAGCGCCACCAGGGCCATCCTGATCATGTATAAATTCGACATCCTGGGGAATATAAATTTTTTCAAACTCTCTTTATCCATGATTATGAATTATAGCACAAACAATTTTCCATGCTACCTTATGAGATTAAATGGTTCCGGTTTCAGAGCTGTGAGACGATCGCATAAAACTGAGCAGAAAAGCCGCTGCCAGCGCTGTTAAAGAGCTGAGCATAAACAGAAAAGGAAGGCCCCTTCCTTCATATAGATATCCGGCAACCAGGGTCCCTAAAACCAGCCCCGTTCCGAAGGAAGAGCTATTATAGAGCGCTTGCGCCGTATTTTTCATATTGTCTGGAAAGGCGGTTTCAATATATTTCATAGAAGCGATATGAAATGTACCGAAGGTGAAGGCATGGAGCAGCTGCCCTAAAATAAGGAAGAGCAACTGATCGGCAGACGCGAATATAGCCCATCTCAGGGCGGCCATTAAAAGCGAAAAGAATAATATAGAAAGGGTGCCGTATCTTTTGAGTATGCCCCCCGAATAAAACATAACGGCCAATTCTCCAAGTGGCCCGAGGCCCCACAAAACTCCGATCATCGTCTTTGAATAGTCAAGCGACTCCAGGTAGATCGAAAAAAAGGCATAATAGGCGCTGTGGCTAAAAAGCATTAGCATGGAAACGGCAAGGAAGATGAACCTGTCTCTATCCTTGATCTGAATAAAAGCCTGCCCTATTGAAATGCCATCGCTTCCTGCTTTTTCCATGGGGATTAGAAATGATATAAAAAAATTAACAAGCAGCAGGGATATCAAACCCCAAAGCACAACATAGACAGGCATACGATCCAAAACAGGCCCCATAATCCAGACAAGGCAGATAAAGCCGATAGTACCCCAAAACCGCATCCTCCCGTAATCGATCCCCCTTACCCTTGCTGTTGCAACAGCAGAGGCCTCCGCAATAGGCAGCGTGGCCGCCCAGAAAAAAGTGAACAGAACAACTATGAACAATATTGAATAAAAACCCTTTATGAAGAGAAGCAGCGAGAAGATAAGCACGCTAAATAGCCACAGAGCCCTTCCTGTAATCCCCCTCCTGTCATAACGATCGGCCACATAGCCCCATAAGGGAGGAGAAAACATCCTGACCAAAGGCACCGATGCCGTAATAACGCCGATTTCCATATGAGACATTCCGGCATGATGCAGATAGAGATTAAAATACGGTATATAGATCCCCATCCAGGCGAAAAAGACAAAGTAGAAGAGGCTTATGTAGTATGGGGTAAGGCGATTGATATTCATGAGATAAGAAAATTTACCACAGATCAGAACGAATGGACAGGCATATTTCCAGGCCCATTCGGGATCAGGGCTTGCATTGCCCTTTAACTTGTCTTATTATGCCAGATCCTGCAGAGTACCTGTAAAAACATTAAAAGGAGATTTGGATTTGCACATCTGGATTGATGCCGATGCCTGCCCCAACACCATAAAAGAGATACTATTTCGAGCTGCCATAAGGCGGGAAATCGGCATGACACTTGTGGCAAACAATGCGCTTACTGTGCCTGCATCTAAATACATCAAAACCATAAAGGTGGGTCAAGGACTGGACGTGGCAGACAGGGAAATAGTTAAACTGCTTAAATCGGGCGACCTAGTCATCACCGCCGATATCCCCCTTGCCGCCGATGTCATTGAAAAGGGAGGGCATGCCCTCAATCCAAGAGGTGAATTTTATTCGGAAGAGAACATCAGGGAGCGGCTTTCTATGCGTAATTTCATGGATGAGCTAAGAAGCGGCGGTATGGAAACTGGCGGGCCGCCATCGCTTGGCCCTAAAGACAAGCAGGCCTTTGCAAACCAGCTGGACCGCTTCCTGACAAGTTTCGAAAGAGATAAGACAAAGTAGACGCGCCTGCCTTCACTGGTATAATTGCCGGAGACATCCCTTGCATGGGAGGGTGACGCCCCAAGCAAAGGTATGCGCAGCTACTTATCAGGATTACAGTCAGCTTAATATCAAATTATTTATCAGGGCGATATTTAAGCTGCATACCTGTGATAAAATTACGCAGGATCTGGTCTTTGCAGGGACGGTAGTGTTTATGATCAGGCCTGCGGAAAAAAGCGCTCAGTTCGTGTTTGCTGACCTTTAAATCGGCCAGATCCATTATTTCCAGCATGTCTTCATTTTTAAGGTCTAATGCGATTTTTAATTTTCTTAAAATAATATTGTTATTTAAGTTCTTCTCCGGCTGACCCGCCGCCCCCTCTTTTTTTCCCCGTCTATCATTAATAAAACCGTTTAAGAAGATAGAAAATTGACTATCGCTGCAATTTTTATACGCCTCATCATCCTCTTTTTTAAGCCACGCGCTGATCTGCTCCTTCGTCACCTCATGATCTGCCAGGGCAAATATTGAAATCATCTTTGAATCATTTATTTTGAAGGTATATCTTATGCGTCTTAAAATATAATTATTAGTCACAAATAGTTCCTTATTTAAACAGTTATTAATCCAAAAAGGATTAAACTCTACCTCAAAGCTCTATAGCTGGCAAGAAATATTAAGGCAGATGAAACTACTTACCTATAATTACCGGGCTAGTATATCTATCCATGTTTCTCTCAAAAAGTTTGCAATCATATAGATTTTGTGTTAAAAAGCCTAGTTTAAAAAAGTGAATTTCTATCACTATTTATTACTAAACTATGGAGAAAAACGATGGGTTTTTTAAAGAGCTACGAAGAACATGTACAGGAGAGAGCAGCACTGAACGTACCCGCCCTTCCACTAACGACTGAACAGACGGCAGAAGTAATCGAACTGATAAAGGCCAATGATGCTCAAACTGACAAATTAAAAGATCTCCTCTTTACACGCGTCGCTCCGGGAGTTGATGACTCGGCATATGTTAAGGCTGCATTTTTAAATGATGTAGTGCAGGGAAATGTATCAGCTCCTGTATCAAAGGAGGAAGCTGTCACTGCACTCGGGCAGATGCTGGGTGGATACAATGTTAAACCCTTAATCGATGCGCTTACCGTTGATGAAGTGGCGGACCTTGCGGCCGAGAAGCTTAAAAACACCCTTTTGGTATACGATGCCTTTAATGAGGTTGTAGAGCTCTCCAAATCAAATGCAAAGGCAAAAGAGGTAATCCAGTCCTGGGCAAACGCAGAGTGGTTTACAAACAGGCCTGAACTGGAAAAAGAGATTACCGTAACAGTATACAAGATTCCCGGTGAAACAAATACAGACGACCTTTCACCGGCAAGCGAAGCCTTTACAAGAAGTGACATCCCGCTTCATGCCAACTCCATGCTTGTTGCAAGAATGGAAAATCCTTTGGATACAATGAATGAGCTGAAGGCGAAAGGTCATCCCCTTGCCTATGTCGGTGATGTCGTTGGAACAGGATCCAGCAGAAAGTCGGGCATCAACTCCGTTCAGTGGCACATGGGTAGAGAGATCCCCGGTGTTCCAAACAAAAGAACAGGCGGCGTCGTCATCGGCAACACCATCGCTCCTATCTTCTTTAATACAGCAGAAGATTCGGGCTGTCTTCCCATCGAGGCTGATGTTGACAAGCTTGAAACGGGTGACGTCATCACTGTGAAACCTTTTGAGGGCGTCATAGAAAAAGACGGGTCCACTGTGACTACATTCAAACTGAACCCGAATACAATGGGTGACGAGATGAGAGCGGGAGGAAGAATCCCCCTCATCATCGGGAAAGGCCTCACTGCGAAGGCAAGAGAAACTCTCGGCCTAGGCGCATCTGATATGTTCGCCCAGCCTGAGCAGCCTGAAGATACGGGCAAAGGCTACACCCTGGCACAGAAAATGGTTGGAAAGGCCTGCGGTATGACCGGCGTAAGGCCCGGCATGTATGTTGAGCCGATCGCTACGACTGTAGGATCCCAGGATACAACGGGCCCAATGACAAGAGACGAGATCAAGGAACTTGCCGCTCTCGGTTTCGGCTCTGATTTTGTACTGCAGTCCTTCTGTCACACGGCGGCATATCCAAAACCTTCAGATATCCAGCTTCAGCATACGCTCCCCGAGTTTATAACTTCAAGAAGCGGTGTTATCCTGAGGCCCGGTGACGGCGTCATCCATTCATGGCTAAACAGGTTCTGCCTTCCCGACACGGTAGGTACGGGTGGTGACAGCCATACAAGGTTCCCCATCGGCGTATCATTCCCGGCAGGTTCCGGTCTGGTCGCCTTTGCCGGTGTTACAGGCAGCATGCCTCTAAATATGCCTGAATCTGTACTGGTCAGGTTCAAAGGTGAAATGCAGCCCGGCATCACCCTCAGAGACCTCGTAAACGCAATTCCTTACCAGGCGATCAAGGAGGGGCATCTTACCGTTGAAAAGCAGGGCAAGAAGAACATCTTTGCCGGACGTGTTATGGAGATTGAAGGCATTGAAGATCTTAAATGTGAGCAGGCCTTTGAGCTTTCTGATGCATCAGCTGAAAGGAGCGCCGCCGCCTGTACCGTTAAGCTCAATAAAGAGCCTGTCACCGAATTTCTTGAATCAAACATCAAGCTCATTGAGCAGATGGTTGCCGAAGGGTATGAGGATGCCAAAACGCTTCAAAGAAGAGCCAAAAAGATGAAGGAGTGGATTGCAAATCCAGAGCTTCTTGAAGCGGATTCTGATGCAGAATATGCAGCTGTCATCGAGATCAATCTGAACGAGATCACAGAGCCTATTCTTTGCTGTCCTAACGATCCCGATGATGTTGCTACGCTCACTGAGATTCTGGCTGATAAAAACAGACCAACTGAAAAGATCGATGAAGTATTTGTTGGAAGCTGTATGACGAATATCGGTCTCTTCAGGGCCCTTGGAGAAGTCCTGAAAGGTGAAGGTCAGGTTCCGACAAAACTCTGGATCTGCCCTCCAACAAAAATGGATGAGAAAACACTCCAGCAGGAGGGGTACTACTCAATCTATGGCGCTTCAGGAGCAAGGACAGAGATCCCGGGATGTTCCCTTTGCATGGGTAACCAGGCAAGAGTTGGCGACAACACGGTTGTTTTCTCAACATCTACAAGAAACTTCAACAACAGGCTTGGAACAGGCGCTCAGGTCTACCTTGGCAGCGCCGAGCTTGCCGCTGTTACCGCCATGCTTGGCCGTCTTCCGTCGGCAAGTGAATATATGGAGATAGTTCCAAAGAAGATTACTGCTGATGCAACGGACAGGATATACAAATATCTCAACTTTCATCAGATTAGCGGTTCTGAACTGGAGTATCTGGTTCATTCCTAAGATAGGGGGAAAGAGAGACCTTTCAAATAAAAAGGGTGGGCATTAATTGCTCACCCTTTTTTGTGAGGGTGTAAAATAATCTGTGTAAATGGGATCAGAAAAGTATAATCAAAACCATTTATACGGAGGAAGAAATGACA
>JAVVFD010000120.1:0-8102 GCA_032250935.1 bacterium | reverse complement strand
TATGAGATCACAACGCAAAAGGTCGGCTATCATTCGGGCATCTACCTTGTCGTTTTTCTTCTTGGCAGCCGCTATCGCTTTAAGCATCTGCGGATTTGCCACCTTTAAATCCGAAGTGTGGTGTTTAAGAAAATCATAGACCCATCCTGTAAACATTGTGGCCTCCATAGCGCCGGTCCAGGGTTCTTTTATTCCGTCAAGCCACTTCTTCAAAGCCTTTCGATTAGCTTCAATGGTTCCTTCTTCAACTATCGATCCCGATGCATCTTTCATACAATATGCAATAATTTTCTTGTGAATATCCAAGCCGATGTAATACATTTTCATTGGAAGCCTCCTTTGGTTAAATTCTGGGCGAGCCCGTCTCGGCCCAGCTGCTATTTATAGCAGCGACCTTTTAAAATATTGTCTTCAGCGCAACTTTAGATTTATCTTGATTTATCTTTCATAAAGAGATAAGTTAACCGTCATGAATTCATTGATCGAACAGATTATTGCTGATTTTCATGAACGGGAGCTCCCCGATCTGACCGCCAGAAAGGCAGAACTGCCCCGCCTTTCCGGGAAGATAGATGCCGTTATCGGCATGAGGCGCACAGGAAAGACCTATTTTCTTTATGAGATAATGAAGGAATATCTGGCGGACGGCGCTCCCAAATCGTCCATGCTCTATATCAACTTCGATGACGAGCGTCTCTACCCAATGACAACTGCCGACCTTCATGGAATTACAGATACATTCTACAGGCTCTTTCCTAAAAACAAGGAGAGGCTATGCTATCTCTTCTTCGACGAGATTCAGAACATTCCGGGTTGGGAACAGTTTGTCAGGCGGATACTGGATACCGAAAAAGTTCAGATGGTTTTAACAGGGTCATCGGCAAAACTGCTCAGCCGGGAGATCTCGACCTCGCTCCGCGGCCGGTCGATCAGCACTGAAATTTTTCCCTTCAGTTTCCATGAGACCCTCACCCACGAAGGGATTCAGATTGAAACGGCACATCGCCCCGGCGCAAAACTGAGTGCGCTCCTGCAGAACCGCTTCCGCAGTTTCCTCATCAAGGGCGGTTTCCCGGAGATCCAGGGCCTGGATGATTTTCTTCGTCTGCGCATTCTGCAGGAGTACGTCGATGTGGTCATTCTGCGGGATATTGTCGAGCGTTACAGGATCGGAAACATACAGCCCCTTCGCGCCCTGATTCGTCATCTCCTGAGCGCACCGTCAACGCTCTTCAGTGTTAACAAGTTTTACAACGACCTTAAATCTCAGGGGATTGCCTGCGGCAAAAACACCCTGCATGAATTCCTCGAACACCTCTCCGACGCCTACCTATTTTATCCGGCAGTGATTCATTCACGCTCCGAAAGGGCCCGCAGGGTAAATCCCCGCAAGATATACGCAATAGATACCGGTTTGATTACCGCCTTTATGCATCAGCCCGACCGGGATACGGGCAGACTACTTGAGAACGCCGTCTTCATGGAGCTTCGTCGGCGCTGCCGCTCTATCGAATATTACCGCACCGAAAGCGGTTTTGAAGTAGATTTTATCGCCACGACAGCTTCCGGCAATCAGGCCCTGTATCAGGTATCACTGCATTTGAACGATCCGGTTACCCGTAAACGGGAGCTCCGCGCCCTCACGGAAGCTATGGAGGAGACCGGCATCGGAAAGGGTATGATCATCACCCTGGAAGATGAAGAGCATATTGAAACCGATTGCGGTCCTATCGAAGCCATTCCGGCCTGGTTATGGATGATAAACATGGAACCTGAGCTTTGATGTTTTGACCGCTGTTCACAATAATCATTGGAGGACACTAAATGAAGATTTTAGTTGTTGAAGGAGACTCCGGGGAAATGGTTTACTGGGAATGGAATAATGGGGTCGGGTCAAGCTAAGTTGCTGAAATTAACGTAGGTTTGGCTGAATAAATGAAGCCCAACACAAATTGGGACAATTGAGGATGTTGGGCTTTGCAGCCCAACCTACAAAACTACAAAACTGGTACGTTCTCCTTAAACCAACACATAAACATGTAATCTTTTAACGGACACTACCTGTGCATTTAAAAAAACAACCACAGACAATAATCATATCTCCGCAACAGCTACTGCTAGACGTTCTATATCTTTTTATTGGAAACATCCTTTGTGCAATAGCTATCAACGGAATCTTGATTCCTCATAATTTTGTTGCTGGAGGAATTGCCGGTATCTCTATGATAATCCATAAATTCATACCTACAATCAACGTAGGATTGATTTATTTACTTCTTAATCTACCTCTTTTCGCCCTGGCCTGGATGGCGGTTGGGCGTCGTTTCTTTTTTTTCAGCACTTTGGGAGCTATCCTTTTAACATTTTCTTTAATGTTTATTCATGTCACTTTTAACTTAGAAGATATGATGCTTAATGCCCTACTAGCCGGACTAATTCTAGGTGCGGGAGTCGGGCTTTGCTTAAGGTCATCCGGGTCTCAAGGCGGCACGGATATTTTATCTGTCATGCTGCTGAAAAGATTTTCCATAAACATCGGTAATACAATCTTAACCGTTAATGGCATAGTTTTGCTTTTTATATCAATATATTATTCAATTGAAGCTGTGCTTTATACTATGATTGTTATTTATGTCAGTTCAAAAGTCGTTACTCTCATTGTCACTGGCCTTAGTAAGAGGAAATCAGTTTTTATAATTTCATCGCAATGGGAAGAAATATCACAAGAAATGCTAAAAGATATAAAACGCGGGGTAACTATTATCAAAGGTCAAGGAGGGTATACACGCAATGAGGAACAAATTCTATACACCGTAATTCCCCTCATAGAGATTGGCCAGCTCAAGAGACTTGTTAAGAATATTGATCCTGCTGCCTTTGTAGTAATAAGCGACACGTTGGAAGTTGTAAATTATAGAATCGGGAATCAACCACATTGGTAATAATTTAGGCGCAATGGGGTCGGGCCAAGCTAAATAGCTGGAAGCAAACTGAAAAAAGGGCGAAAAACAAGCCTGCAATCCCCACCTTAGGTGGTAAAATGGGCGGTTTAAGAAAAAGGATTCAAATGACCCTACAAGTGATTGGAGCCGGATTCGGCAGAACAGGAACAAGCAGCTTAAAGGCAGCCCTCGAATTTCTAGGGTATGGTCCCAGTTATCATATGTTTGAGGTGGCTAACAAGCCTCATCATATTGATCTGTGGAATCAAGCAAATAAAAGTAGAAATATAGATTGGCAAATACTATTTGAAGGATACAAGTCTGCTGTTGATTGGCCCGCTTGTGCTTTTCTAGAAGAACTAATACATATTTATCCCACTGCTAAAGTTATATTGACCTATCGCGACCCTTCTGAATGGTATGAAAGTGCTTGCTCAACAATATTCACTGCAATGGATACAGGTGCGCAACATCCTGACCCGCTGGCCAGGAAGCAAATAGAAATGATCCGTAACCTGATACTGAACGGTGTATTTACAGGAAAGTATAAGAATAAAGAATATGCAATCGATACTTATAAGAAGCATATTGAAAGAATTATTCGGCTGGTGTCGCCTGACCGTCTATTAAAATATAAAGTTACACAAGGCTGGGAACCACTTTGTCACTTTCTGGATGTACCCATCCCTTCCATCATTTTCCCATGGTTAAATGACCGGCATAGCTTTAATACAAAGACACTGTTTAATCATGTAGTTTTGGGCTCGGACCAAGCTAATCAGATGAAAGCAAAAGTTGCGTAGGTTGGGTTGAATAAGATGAAACACAACACCTTATAAGTATGCTGATAAGTATGGGGTCGGGCCAGGCCAAATAGCTGAAAGTAAAAGATAAAGGTCTGAAAAAAGGAAGAAATCGGGGACGGGTTCATATCAAGCCCCATTAACGAGGAATAGTAATCTATGAAAAAACATTTTACCAGTTATATTTCACAAAACTTCGGCAGGTTCGCTTCACGCTCCTTCAGCCCCGTGCTTCAAAGGTTTATTAACAGTGCCTACGTGGGCATTATGGGGCTTGATATGAGCGAGTTTTCCCCGCCATCACACTACAAGAGCCTAAATGCACTCTTTACGCGCAAACTGCTTAAGCCAAGGCCTTTCTCCCCTGACGACCATGACTTCATAGCGCCATGCGACTCGCTTGTTACCGAGTTTGGCAATCTGGAGAGCACAAAAGCGCTCCAGATAAAGGGGATGTCCTATTGTGTCAAGGCCCTTCTGGGTGATCAGTTTGATGACATCGCCAAGAAGAGCGTGGAGCACGGGCAGTTTATCAACTTCTATCTTTCCCCGAGGGATTATCACCGCTACCACATACCAACGGACCTGCAGCTGCTTAAAGCGGTGCATATCCCCGGCAAGCTCTACCCGGTAAACATGCCTTCCCTCAACAAGCGTGTTGATCTGTTCATTGAAAACGAAAGAGTGATTCTGGAGTGTCTGACGAGAGCGAAGAAACGCTTTTACATGGTCCTCGTCGGCGCGCTCAATGTGGGAAAGATGCAGCTCTCCTTTGAGTCACGCATCAAGACCAATGCCGATGCCTTAAGCGTAAGCAGTTATCTCTACGAAGATCTTCATCTGAAGAAGGGGGATGATTTCGGCTGCTTTGAGATGGGATCGACCATCGTCATCATCTCTGAACCAGGCATGTTTGACCTCAGTCTCGACCGTGACCAGAAAGTCAGCTTTGGGCAGACCATTGCCAGGGTTAAATGATAGCGCTTAAATAGGGACATAGGAAGACATAAGGGCCATCTCTACGCCTTTGACAAAAACCAGGCTTTATTTAATATAGGAGCAATAAAAACAGCATCATGAATAAGCTTGAAGATATAGGGTACAGCCACTGGTTTCAAAGTCGACTTGACGCTAAAAAGGCAGCTGCTCATGAACTTGCCCGGGTAGTTTCAGTACACAAAGATAGCTATATTGTAACCAAAGGGCTGGGGGAGATTTTTGCTGAGTTATCAGGAAACCTTGCCTATACCGCAAATTCTGCCGACGACCTGCCAACAACAGGAGACTGGGTATATGCTGATTTTCATGACGATGATACTCACGCCGTCATCTATGGTCTGATTCCCAGAAAATCAGTATTAAAAAGAAAAACAGCCGGAAAGCTTGTTGATTTTCAGTTAATTGCGGCAAACATTGATGTTGCCTTTATTATTTAATCTGCAGATTACAATTTTAATCTCAGGAGGTTCGAGCGCTATCTGGTTATGGTCACAACGAAGGCGGAATTACTCCTGTCATTCTGCTGAGCAAGTGCGATCTTATACCCCTTGATGAGGTTAAGGAAATAAAGGAAAGTGTTTTGAATATCGCTCCTCAAGCTACTGTGCTGGCATTTAGCAATCTGAGCGGGGAAAATATTGATGCTATTAAAAGCTCTCTCTCCCCAGGCCATACTTACTGCCTGCCCGGCTCATCGGGTGTTGGCAAAACGACCTTATTAAACAACATCTTGGGTAGCAGACAATTTGAAACGCGGCCTGTGAGCAAAAAACTAAGCAAAGGAAGGCATACCACTACAAGTCGCGAACTAATACGGCTGGAAAGTGGGGCAATGATAATAGACACCCCGGGAATGAGAGAGCTTGGCAACATGTCGGTAGATACCGGCATTGATGAAACATTTTCGGAGATATTAGAACTTTCCCTGAATTGCAAATATGGCAATTGTTCCCATACCAATGAAAAAGGCTGTGCAATATTGGCAGCTATAGGCAATATTGGCAGCTATAGAAGAAGGTGAACTGTCTAAGCAACGCTATAACAACTATATAAAAATGAATCGGCCTTCAATGAAATGTCTTATTCCGAGAAAAGAAAGAAGGATAAGGACTTTGGGAAGATGATTAAATCCGTCATGAAAAGCAAAAAGATATAAGGGGAAATAGAGGCCGTAACCGTCTATTGCCTCTCCACAATAATTAGCCGAGGTCGGGCTCACATTTAATAATGAAACTAGGGAGGTAGTAATGAGTAAAAAAATTAACGTCGCAATTGTAGGCCTTGGGAGAATTGGGAGCACCTTTTTAGAAAAGCTTCTGGAGTATAAAGGGCGCGGTATATCAATTGTAGCTGTAGCCGAAATTAATGCTGCCTCACCCGGCCTTGAACTGGCCAGAAAACATGGACTCACCATTTTCCAGGATGATACCGAAATGATCGACATGGGAGATAAAATAGATATCATATTTGAACTGACTGGTAGCCATAAGGCCAGGAGAGACCTGCGTATGGCCATGGTGCAGTCAAGCAACTCCCATACGGTTATTGCCCCTGAAATAGTAGCGTTTCTAATATGGGACCTCATAGCAAAGGGGAAGGAGCTACCTGAGGCCCATCTCTTAAAAGGGTACTGATTTTCAGCTAAAAAAGGGGCAGGTTCCTGAAAATCGGATTTGGTCCGGGAAAATAAAGAAGGGCCGTCGTAACCTTCGGCCATGGCGTCGAGGAGAGGGAACTGGACTGCCTCTATAAACTTATCGGGAAAGGTGAGTAACGCTCAGCAACGGGCCATGGCTAATATGTATAGCCTGAGCTTTGCATCAAGCCCCATAAAAAATGAATTTGATTATGACTTAAAGTGATGAAGATTAAGCCTGTTTATAATGGGCTGATCCATTATAAAATTCAGGTCAAATCAGCTATAAAATTCAGGTTAAATCAGCCTTTATCAGCCTTGATTCTGGATGCTGCCATGCCTATATATTTATTCAGGGGATTAGATCTTGACAGAAAGGGGATAGGCGGCCTTTTCCTGATGCCGAATTTCTTCAACTCCTTCGCTATGGAGCCTTTTTTTCCGTCCACTCGCAAGCCCTTTTTCAGCGCCCATATTGCCTTCGCCTTCTTGCCGGCGGCAAGATAGACCTCTGCAAGGCTACGGTAAAAGTCGGCAGAAGCCGGGGCTTTCTTTACCGCTTCCATACAGAGCTTCTCCGCGCGGGCAATATCCACCTTTGCCCTTGCCATGGCAAGGCCCAGGCAGGAAAGCGACATGGGGCTCCTATTGCTGATTTTTACCATCTCCTCGAAACAGAAGACGGCATTAACGGGGTCTTTCTTCTTCAACCATTCAAGCCCCTTTCTGAACAGTTCTTGTGACGCCTCTTCTTTAGCCATTTCATCGGACATCTCATACCTCCAACTTTATTGTTTAGCTCCATTTGTGAAAAATCTGTCCGGCCTTCCAAAAAAACAAAAAGCCGCCAAAGGAAAATTTATCCTCTGGCGGCTCGACTGGCGTTTCCTTTGTAAGGAGTTAGCCTCGGGGCTCTGCGTCACCCCGTTTCCGGGATTTTGCTCTGAGCAAAGGTAGCTCAACATTTTTACTGCTAGAAAAATTATCTCTCAGAAAAAAATCATTGTCAACATTTATTTGGCTTTCCTCCCTTAAAAACAGGTATGACTTTAATTATTTCAGGCGCAGTTATTATAAATGTCTTCTCAAGGAGAGTTAGCCATTAAATTATAAAAAGGCCTCACATAGTAGCGCTTTGGATTAACTCTGATATACTCGTATATTATAAAATTTTTGAGATGGGAGGGTGTTATGAAGCGGATATTGACTATAAATTTTCTGGCAGTTTTTTTCCTCTGCAGTTTCTTTTCGGCAGATGCGATGGCCCTGGGCATAGGACTTAATCTGACCGGTGGTGGAGGGGTCACCGAGTGGGAGATTAAACAGGACTATTCACCCCATAATAAATACGATGAAGATGTCGATGTTGCACGTGGAGGTCTAGGATTCATACTGGATACGACGGTGGCTAAAAACAGTCTTTTCAACTATAGATTCAATATAGGTTCCGAAGCTGTAGAGTATGATATTGATGGCGGCGGCTCATTTGAAACAAAGGGCTGGTTCATGGCACACGACTTCGGATTTGGGATCATCAAGAAAAAAAATCTCAGGCTCTGGGCAGGGCCTGAATTAAGATTATCCTATTCGCAAGGCGAACTTGAGAATAATAACAATATCAAACTTTATATGGCAACTATAGGTATAGGCCCTGTTGTAGGACTGAACCTGAATTTCAGGAAGAATATCACTCTTGCCCTAAAGGTCGGCGCTCTTTCAATG
>JAVVFD010000011.1:0-32303 GCA_032250935.1 bacterium | reverse complement strand
GTTGTCGCGCCACGTTATTGGCGTATGCAGAGAGGAAAAGTACGATAGCATTAACATAGATTTGATTTACGGGCTGCCTCACCAGACGGTAGAGTCTTTTGAAAAGACAGTAGATAAAATAATTGAAATAAATCCGGACAGAATGGCCGTATTTAATTTCGCCTATGTTCCATGGATGAAGCCGATCCAGAAGAGTATCAAGGAGGAGGACCTCCCTTCTGTTGAAGAGAAATTCAAGATACTAAAGATGGTTATAGAGAAATTCACCACAGCCGGTTACGTCTATGTCGGGATGGATCACTTCGCAAAGCCTGATGATGAACTCTTTGTTGCACAGAAAAACAAGACCCTCTACAGAAACTTTCAGGGGTACACTACAAAGGCAGGTTGCGATCTATACGGCCTTGGCGCGACTTCCATAGGCCAGGTAGGCAACTGTTATGTCCAGAATAAACATGAGCTGCCTGATTACTTCCAGGCGATAGAGGAAGGAAAACTCCCCACTTGGAGAGGCTATGAATTAAACGAAGACGACATCATGAGGCGCTATATCATTACGCGGATCATGTGTGACTTTGAACTTGAATTTGCCGATGTGGAGGAGAAGTTTAACCTTGATTTCAAGAAATTCTTTGCTCTGGAACTTAGTGAGCTTGAGCCAATGACCAAGGATAATCTCCTTACCATATCGGACGATAAAATTGTCGTATCTGATTTTGGCAGGATACTTATCAGGAACATCGCTATGGTCTTTGATATTTATCTGAGAAAACCTACCAAAGAGATGCGCTTTTCCAAAACAGTTTAGGGGGACTGTATTTTAAAAAGGGTTGTTGCGGAAAAGGCGGGCCGCTGAGTGGGGCTGTTACTGCCTTCCAGCGGTTTTTTCTGAGATAAGATCCTTTTTTTCATTTTTCCCTAGCTTTTTGATTGCCGCCTCTCTTTTAGTTGCCTCCGACCTTGAACCGGCGCTCTCTTCATAGACTAAGGTTACAGGTCTTCTGCTCCTTGTGTATCTTGCCCCCAGCAGGTCATTGCTGTTGTGTTCTTCAACCCTTCTTTCCACATCCCGTGTTATTCCCGTATAGAGACTTTCATCGGAACATTTGACTATATAGATATACCAGTCAGGCATAGTCATGTACTATATCCCCTCACGCATCAACCTGTCGATTTCTTCTTTTATCTTTATTGCAAGGTCAGGGTTATTTGTTTCTTTTAGTGCCATGCGGAATTGCATGAGCGCTCTTTCAGGAGAAAGGCTGAGACGATAAAAGTGCCCTAATTCGTACCTCCCTTTTGTAGTCATTTTCTGTGCATAACTGGAGCCGGCAAGATGATAGCGTATAAATGGATCGTATTGGTTTATATCCGCAGCCTTTGAAAAATATTTTACCGCTTCCTTGTAGTCCATTGCGTTTTTTGCGGCCATTCCAAGCACAATAAATGGAGCCGGGTTTTCTTCAGACAGACCGGCACTTATAAGCGCCTCTTCTTTTGCATAGTCATAATGCTGCATCTGCATATATAGCATTGCCAGGTCGGCATGATAGATGTGGTTGTCAGGATTGATCCTGATCGCCTCTTTATACTCGGCAAGAGCTGTTTTTAAATCATAGGATTTGAAGGCGTACAGTCCTTTAAGATAATGTTTTTTTGCGTTTTCATCGCTTCCCTTTATAAGCGCCCCATCCTTGTCAGCCGCCCTTAATATGTTGATTATTCTATCCCAATCCCATCTGCCCTCCGTCTCATGTGCGGGCTTGTCAGGGATATTTCTGGTCATGGATTCCAGTATCCCCTGCCGGTCCGTAATGCCGGGGTGAGTGGAGAGATAGGGAGGCATGGCGTCGCCGGAATTCAGCCGCTCATACAAAGAGAGGGTTTTGAAGAAACTCGCCAGTCCTGCCGGTTTATAGTCTGTCCTGCTTAGATATTTTAGTGCTGATACGTCGGCCTCTGTTTCATGCTCCCGGCTCAGTTTTAGTTTGTATGACAGGTTTGCGCCGCTTGTTATCGCTATGGATGCGTCGGGGTTTCCAGAAGAGATTCCTGCTATGATACCAGCCAGTGTTGCGAAATCTGCAAGAGTTGTTTTTTTAGAATCTTTTAAATAGTGATCCCTTTCTACGTGAGCAATTTCGTGGGCGAGGACGCCTGCCAGCTCATCTACGCTTTTCATGTTTTTAAGAAGACCGTCGTAGATAAATATGTATCCACCGGGGACGGCAAAGGCGTTAAGCTGGTTTTTTCTGACTATAAAAAAATGGTAATAATCAGGATTGCTGTTGGCGGCTAATACAAGACTTCGACCGACATGGTTTACCAAAGAAACTACATCAGGATCATTGACGAATTTAAATTCATTTGCCGCAGCCAAAAGGAATTGCCTTCCTAGTTCCTTTCTTGGATCTCCTGTGAAGACCTGCTTGTCATCGCTAGTCTCACCATAAGGAGCTTGACTGTAGACATCGTCATAGGGGTCGTTGGAGGGTTCCAACTCGGCGCAGCCGGCTATTAATAATATCGTTAATATGCTTAAGGCACTTATTATATTCATTGTTAGAGCTGTTTTTTGATTAAGGAGTAAATTGATAATGAACTCTCATTATATCAGATTTAATATGTTGAGTGGATATAGATATTCAGGAAAGGTCGGGGCCTAAAAGGTTTTAAAACTCCTTCATATTTCGTTATCGTGATTTTTTATCAGCTTAAGGTGAACCTTTGCCATGTTTTTTTAAGGCTCTCTTCGATGAAGCCATGGTTTATTTACATAGGGCTTCGCAGCGGGCACTTCCATCTGGCCTGGAAAATTCAGCTGTGTCACAAAAGCCTTTCGCACTTCCTTCAGTAAAGATAACCAGGTCACCAGCCTTGTAGCCGGGACATATGGAGGTTGAATCAAAGCGATTGTCATTGATGATAAAGGAGTAATTTGATGTTACCTCTTGAATTTCGTAAGTCTTATAGGTGGCTCCTCCAAACAATTTTTGGATGAGGCCTTTCTTTTCCTTTTCTTTGCCTTGTTTAAGACGTAATGATGTTTTCCTCCCACTTTGCTTGGAATCATCTTTCATTAAGGTAATCAACCAAAGGTTAAGCGCTTCAATTTCATTTTCGCTTAGTTTGTTCAGGCCCGTTAAAGAAAACTCGCGTTGCGTCATTAAGTCCCGAATGTCCACCTGCGGTCTGTCCTGCGCGATTGAAAGGGCGGGCATTAGCAGTAAAGCGAAAAGTAAAATTGAAGAACTATTTTTTTTCATGTTCTTGTCCTTTATGGTTTTTTAAGTCATTTTTCAAAAAAAGTTCAACAGCCTATGCTTATATATGAAGTTGTAAGGGTTCATTTCAGTCCCTCTTTTATTGTTAAGGGCCTGTCATATACTGTTTTGTGGGAACATACAATTGCCAGTTTTTTGTGGGTGAGTATTTATTTTGTCTGACTACAGGATGATAATATCAGTATTTATCTGTTTTTAGCCTTCTCTTCTAATGATTTGAATATCATATCAAGCACATTTTTTTGTCTTACTTCATGTTTGTTAAGTACGGCCAAACAGCTTCCCATGGGAAAGCGTTTGTGCAGGTAGTCAGCATCATGGCCCGATAGTATGATGATGCGGTTTTTACTGAGTCCCTTTTTAGTCGCGTATGAGAGCAGTTTCCCCCCATCGAAACCGGGCATTTCCAGATCGAGAAGCATAAGATCAAGGTCTGCCGATATGGCTGATAGGCCTTGAACCGGGTCTAGGCAAACATTTAATTCAAGGCCGGGAAAGTTTTTATTTACATATGTTTTTATGAATTTTAAAAACGATTTGTCGTCGTCAATAATAAGAACCTTGCTCATAATACCTTTGGCTTTAATGTGAAATTGTTTTCACGTCTTAAATATAAGCCTACTATCCTAAGCTAGTCAAGAAATAGATGAATATAAGCAATAAATCTGAAAAACTTGGCGGCTGGTTTTGCGGCAGTTGTTATAAGGAACGCACGATGCAGAAAAAACAATCAGTATTAATATCTTGCTGTTGTCTTATTGTGGTTTTTTGCTTAGCCTTATTCCATCTTTCTCGATATTGATCAATCGTTTTTTATAAAGAGAACCAATGGCCTTTTTATAGGTTTTTTTACTGACTCCAAAAAGGCTGTAAATTTCTTCAGGTGGGCTTTTGTCGGTTACGGAAAGAAATCCTTCCTCTTTTGTCAGTAGATTAAATATTTCTCGTGATAAGTCATTAACTTTTGCAGGACCCGGCCTTTCCAGGCACAAATCTATTTTGCCGTCATCCCTTATTTTTTTTATAAAGCCTTTTAATTTATCTCCAATTTCTATTTTCTGGAATATTTCATTGGAGTAGAGAACGCCCAGATGTGAGTTGTTGACAACAGCTTTATATCCAATATCGGTTTGATTGCAGATCAGCAGGTCTACCCCCTGATTATCCTCGAAACATGAGGTGTCTACATCTGCAAATCTATCAAGGTTTGAAGAGGCCGCTATTCTGTTGCTGCTGTCTATATAGATGAAGACAACATAAGACTTTCCCTTAAGCATTTTTTCTTTTTGTTCGCGAAAGGGGACGAAAAGGTCTTTTGCGAGTCCCCAGTCAAGAAAGGCCCCTATTGGGTTAACGTCGACAACCTTCAAAAATGCGAAGCTTTCGGCTTCAGCATAAGGCTCTTCGGTGGTTGCAATGATTCTATCCTCTGAATCGAGGTAGATAAATACATCAAGCATGTCGTCAATTTCATAGCTCTCTGGAAGATATCTGAGTGGTAGAAGCACCTCACCCATATCTTCGCCGTCCAGATATATTCCAAAATCAACTTCTTTCACTATCTTTAGTTTGTTTTTTTTCCCGATTTCTATCATAAGTATATAACTTGTTGTCCCTGTTTAATGCTTGATAAAGCCGTCTTCCCGCATCAATTTATTAGCCTTTTCCTTGTCGAGTATTTCTTTGGGTAGCGTCAGGTAGTATGGAAGAGTAACCGCTTCGTCTGCAAGTTGAAGGGCCTGTGAATTCACCAGCCTATCTATGACGGACTCAAGTGTCTTTTCCAGATCAGCGGGAGGCAAATCTTTGTAGCTGCTTTCAACATGGTCTATAAGTTGAGCTATCGTATGCTTTCCATCGGCAAGGGAGACGACAAGGCCAAGCCATGGTTCAAGTGGAATCGTCTTGTCAGGGTCATGCTTATCAACGAGTGCAACCTGACCATTATCGATCGTGTACAGTAATATGCGGTAGAAATATTTAGCTTTATCCAATGCTGGCTCCCGGCCGATAATTTTTCCTCAAAATAAAAGGGACAAGCTCTCTGAAGAAGCGTTGTCCCTTTATTTTAAATATTGTTCGAGTTGTAAGTTTTTAGCAACTGACTGTAATTTATTTTTATCTGGATGCTCATATGCGCAAGCACCTGAAGTATACAAAACAGAGAGTTTTACCTACGGCTCGTTCTTCTTGCCTTTGCCCTTCGCTTTTCAGCTTCTTTTTGCTTGAGCTTTTTTGCTTCCGACGGCTTGAGGTAGAAGCGTCTCTTTTTAAGCTCACGGAATGTTCCTTCCGTGGCCAACTTACGCTTAAGATCTCTCATAGCCTTGTCAACCTGGTTATCGAATACTCGAATTTCCAAAAACTTTCACCTCATTTCCTTGTTATTTTTTAAGGGCTAGCCCTTATTTAGCTTGTTTTCTTAAAAGATTCAGACAAGAGCGTCAGTATAACATTGTTTTCTCATAAATTGATAGATAAATTGTATTTACAGGAAGCATTAAGCCCGATATCTCATCTTATGCTCAGAGTTCCAGCATGACGGGGCAGTGGTCTGAACCTGAAATGTCATTCAATATATCCGCACTTTTGATGCCGGCAGCGATAGCGGCTGAAGCCAGAATGTAATCGATTCTCCATCCCACATTTTTAGCCCTGCCTCCGGTGCGATAGCTCCACCAACTGTATTTCACCTCATCGCTGTTAATATATCTGAATGTATCTACAAAACCAGCGGCGCTCAGATTGTCCATGCCGTCGATCTCTTCCTGCATGTATCCAGCGCTTTTATTGTAGTCTGCTTTTGGTCTTGCAAGGTCGATGTCTTTGTGCGCCACATTGAGGTCCCCGCAGACTATAACAGGTTTTTTCTTCTCCAGATTTTTAAGATAGGCAAGGAAGGTCTCGTCCCACCTCTGGCGGTATTCAAGTCGCTTTAATTCACTGCCTGAATTGGGAGTATAGACGTTGATAAGAAAAAAATTGTCAAATTCAAGCGCTATTACCCTGCCTTCCAGGTCGTGTTCGTCAATTCCTATGTCGAGATTAACGGAAACAGGCTCAGTTTTTGTGAGGGTCGCCGTTCCTGAATATCCTTTTTTTTCGGCAGAGTTGGAAAAGATATGATAGCCATCTATAGGGGAAAGCGCCTCCCTTACCTGCTCGTCTTGAGCCTTGGTTTCCTGCAGACAAAGGATGTCCGGCTTCATGGCGCCAAGGGAATCGATGAAATCTTTTTTCATCACGGCTCGAATGCCGTTTACGTTCCATGATATTATCCTCATATCGCTTCCTTCAGGCTCAATTCCCCCCTTCCATTATTCAATAAGATACTTTGTTAACTCTTCAGGCCTTAAGAGCTCTTCATCCCCTTGATCTCTGAGCAGGCCATCATTTGGATAGCGGTTGTTTGCATTCCATAACATCCATTCGTCAATTCCCGCATCGGAGACCGCCTTGATCTGTTCCTTGATCTGTTTTCCATGGTATGGCTGGTATCGATCTTCCCCCAGGTAGGAGGCCGTAAATGCCTGAAGCCATGGGCGCAGGCGGCCGGAAGCTTTAGAGCTCTTCAGGCGCTTTTGAGCAACGGCGAGGGAATTATATACTACTGAATATGGTTCAAGGTCGGGATATTTAAAAAGTACGTCATTGATCAGTTGCCCCGTTCCATTCTGTCTTATGTTGGCGTAGTGAGATGGATATATCATGGGGCTGACATAATCAACCTCCCGGGCCATTTTTACCATGTCCTGCCCGATATATCTCCCTCCCCTTACATCTGTTGCAACTATCCCGAAAAGATCGGCTGAAACTGCGACTCCCAGTGGCTTTAATTCGGTCTTGGCGTAGGCAAGAAAATCGGAGATCGCCTTTGATCTTCCCGATATAGTGGCCCTTTCTCCATAATCAATGTTTTTAATGTCTCCATCCGTCGGGAATCTCACATAATCATATTGAATCTCTTTGAATCCGAGGCTTGCCGCCTCTTTGGAGAGATCTAGCAGATGTTTCCATCCCTCTTTATTATATGGATTAAGCCAGCTGACTCCAGCCCTGTCTTTCCAGAGTTCCCCCTCTTTTGATTTCAGGGCGATATCGGGGTAGGCTTGGCTTAAGAGAGGGTCTCTGAAACAGACCACTCGGGCTATAGGGTAGATATTGCGCGCCTTGAGCCTGCCGAGGAGGAGTGATATATCCTTAACGGCATAGCTTCTTGTGCCTTTAGATTTCGTCCATGGAACCTTGGACCTGTATGTTACCAGCCCCTCGGCGTCTTTAATGTCAATTACTACGGCGTTTAGTTCCGTTTCATCAATAAGCTCAAGCAGACGGGAAAACTTTTTGTTGGATCCTGCCGTCCAGCCGGAGATGTAGATCCCCTTGATTTTTTCCGGCGCCGATGGGTTTTTCTGTATATCAGGCGGAAGCTCGGCAAATGATGGATTGACCAGATTAAACGCTAGAATCAGAGTAGTGCAGGCAATAATTGATTTTGACATGATTGTAAGCCCTTTTGACATTCCTGGTTGAGTTTTAAGTGCCGTAAGGGCGAGGTTGCTAATAGAATGTTTTTCCTTCTTTTGCCATTTTATGAATAAGTGGAGCCGGTTTAAATCTGTCGCCATATTTTTCTTTCAGTTGATTTAGTCTTTCTTCTATCTCTTTTAATCCTCTCCAGTCTGCATATTTAAGCAGGCCGCCTCTGAAAGGAGGAAAGCCGACACCGAAGATCATGCCGCCGTCAACGTAGTCGGCCTTTTCAACTATTTTTTCATCAAGGCAGTAGGCCGCTTCGTTCAGCATAAGCAGGACTGCGCGATCTGTTATATTGCTGTCGCTCAGCAAGCCGCCTTTTTTACCCCCTGTCAGTGAGTAGATTTCGCCGTCAGGCCCCTTTCTCGTGCCGGCTTTATATGCATAATACCCCTTGCTGTTCTTTTTGCCAAGGCGACCCGAATCGAGTATCGTTTTCATTAATTGTGCCGGTTTCATTCTCTCGCCGAATGCATTGTGAAGAATGTTTGCCACATGCCAGGCGATGTCTATACCTATTTCATCAAGGAGTATGAATGCCCCCATGGGCATACCGAAATCAAGGAGTGCCTTGTCAATTTCTTCAATGCTGGCTCCCTCTTCGAGCATAAGGACGGCCTCATTTAGATATGGCATAAGTAGCCTGTTTACCAGAAAACCTTCCCTGTCTTTGACAACTATGGGGGTTTTGCCAAGTCTTTTTGCAAGGGCTACAATGGCGGAAGTCGCCTCGTCGGAGCTTTTCTTTCCCCTTATGACTTCAACCAGCGGCATCATATGCACGGGGTTGAAGAAATGCATCCCTGCAAACCGTTCCGGCTTTTTTAAGGTCGATCCTATCTCCGTAACTGATAGGGAGGATGTGTTGCTTGCAAGTATGGTCTCATCCTTGACATGGCGTTCACATTCGGCGAAAACGGCCTGTTTGACCTCTATTTTTTCAAGAACGGCCTCCACAACTACATCGACCTTCCCGAAACCTGAATAATCCAGAGTTGTGGAGATGTTGCCCATCTTTAGGCCCATCTCTCGCCTGTCTATTGTGCGTCTTTTAAGCTTGTTTTTAAAGACCTTTGCCGCAGCGCTTAAACCACGGCTGAGGGCGTCTTTATTGATATCCTTCATCCTGACGGGGATCTCCTTGTCGGCAAAGAGCTGTGCTATCCCTCCCCCCATGACCCCCGCTCCCAGCACGGCGGCGCTATTTATCTCAACCGCCTTGATCTCTTTACCAACGAAGCTCTCTTTTCTGAGTCTTTCCTGGAGATAAAAAACAGATATAAGGTTTTTACACTCTACTGTCGCAGCCATCTCGCCAAGGGCGCTCGCCTCTATACCAAGCCCCCCTTCCAGATGCAAAGACAGCCCCTCTTTTATTACGGTGAGGGCCTTGAGGGTAGAAGGGTAGTTGCCCCTGGTTTTCTTCATAATCGCTTCTTTTGCTTTTTTGAATATGAAGCTTTTGCCGGCAGGCGTCGCCTCCAGCATCCTGTCGATTAATGGCAGGCTCTTTCTCAGGCCCTTAGGTCTTTTATAGCTCTTTCCGGATTTTTCTTTAATAAGTTTTTCAGCCTGCTCTATCAGATATTCGGGCGGGACTACCTTGTCCGCAAGTCCCAGTCTTAGCGCCTTTTTCGGGTGGATGTTTTTACCCGTCAGGATTATATCAAGAGAGTTTCTTATCCCTATGAGTCTTGGCAGCCTCTGCGTTCCTCCGAAGCCTGGGAGTATGCCAAGTTTTACTTCAGGCAGGCCGAGGAGAGCCTTAGGGTGGTCGGCAATTACCCTGAAGTGGCAGGCAAGGGCAAGTTCCATCCCTCCACCAAGCGCCGCCCCATTGATGGCGGCAACTACAGGGAAGGGGAGGTTTTCCAGCCTGCCGAGAATTTCCTGCCCTTTTGCGGCAAGCTCTTTCCCTTTTTTCGGGTCTTTGATGCCTTCTATCTCTGATATATCCGCACCTGCAATAAAGATATCTCTTTTGCCGCTTACGATTATCAGTCCCTTTATGTCCTTGTTTTTTTCAGCCTCTGCTATAAGCGCATCAAGTTCATCCATAATGGAGATGGAGAGTTTGTTTATCTTTTCTCCCGGGAGATCGAAAGTCAGAGAAGCTATCCCCTCTTTTGATATGTCCAGGGAAAAGGGCGAGTTTTTATTCATGGCGGGCTCCTGATAATAGTCTGGCAACAATGTTTAACAATATTTAACCGGAGCATCATTAAAATGTCCCTGGTAAACTTGTTTTCAAATTAATGCAGTAATCAAATATAACAGAAAAAGGCTTGATGTCAAAGGATAAGCGTCTAATTTGATGACGATAAAAAACGACGATTCTACTTGTAAAAACAAGGGAGCTTTGTTAGGATGTACGATCTGAAAATACCCTCTCAAGAGCCATAATCATGACACAGGAAATTTGGGCAAATAGCCTTGAAATCATAAAGGAAAGATTGACTCCTCAGGCCTTTAATACGTGGTTTACACCGATTAAGCATGCAACTATTTCCGGTGAGAGCTTTGCCATTCAGGTTCCCAACAAGTTTTTTGAAAACTGGATAAGGGATAATTACATTGAATTAATCAAGAGCGCCCTTAAAGAGGTGTCTCAGCAGAATTTTTCTCTTTCTTTTGTCGTTTCCGAAGCTGAGAGTGCAAAAGAAGAGGAGGCCGAGCAGGCGTCCGAAGAAAAGAGTTCCGAGGTCAAACCTCTGGACAGGGGCAAAAACCGCTACGGTCTCAACCCGAAATATACCTTTGAAACCTTTGTTGTTGGAGATAGCAACCAGTTCTCACATGCTGCCTCCCTCGCCGTTGCCGAAAGCCCGGGCGCAACCTATAACCCTCTTTTCCTCTATGCCGACGCAGGACTCGGCAAGACACACCTTCTAAGCGCAATAGGTCATCATTACGGCGCCAAGAACCCTCATGCCAAGATATGCTACATAAGGGCCGAGTCGTTTATGAATGAGCTTATAAACGGCATCCGTTATGACAAGATGAACCAGTTCAGGGAAAAGTATCGTAATATGGATATCCTTCTCATAGACGATATCCAGTTTATTGCCGGCAAGGAAAGGACGCAGGAGGAATTTTTTCATACCTTCAATACCCTTTACGAATCTCACAAGCAGATAGTTGTTGCAAGCGACCAGTTCCCTAAAGACATCCCCGATCTCGATAATAGGCTGAGATCGAGATTCGAGTGGGGTCTTATAGCCGATATCCAGCCACCGGACACGGAGACCAAGGTTGCCATACTCAAGAAGAAGGCCGACAGTAATAACGTGAGTCTGCCCAACGATGTTGCCTTCTTCCTTGCAAGTAATGTGCATTCAAATATCAGGGAGCTTGAGGGGATATTCAACAGATTATGCGCCTTTTCTTCTCTTAACAAGACGGAGATCACTATAGATTTTGCCAAAGAGGTGCTAAGAGACTTCCTGTTAAAGAAAGACAAACATCTCAATGTGGACTATATACAAAAGACGGTTGCCGCCTTCTTCAATATCAAGGTTGCAGATCTGAAATCGAAGAAGAGAAAAAAGATTATAGCCTTTCCGAGGCAGGTCGCCATGTATATTTCAAGGGAGCTTACTGGCGAATCATATCCCGAGATAGGCAGTAAGTTTGGTGGACGGGACCATTCGACGGTGATTCATTCCGTTGCCAAGATAAGCGAACTTATGAAGAGCGACCCCTATACGAAAAATAGCGTCGATGCGCTTACGGGCAGCCTTAAACATTAAAGGTACATGTAAGGAGAATTAATAATGAAAATATCAATTGATAAAGCGGTCTTTTTAAAGGCCTTGCATATCGTTCAGAGTATTGTCGAAAAAAGAAACACCATGCCTATACTGGCCAATGTGCTGATTAAAACCGGTGCAGATAGCGTTGATATCTTTGCGACCGATCTCGAAGTTGGTATAAAGGAGACGGTCTCTGCCGAGGTGAGGGCTGAAGGTACTGTTACGGTTTCGGCAAAAAAACTGTTTGAGATTGTAAAAGAGCTACCCACCGAAACCCTTTCCCTGAGAAAAAAGGAAAATAACTGGATTGAGATATCGTCGGGTAAATCCGTCTTCAATATGGTAGGGATAGATCCCGAAGATTTCCCCTCCTTCCCCTCCTACGACGAAGTTGAGCTTATGGAGATAGGCAACGAGACGCTCAAGGAGATAATAGAGAAGACGGCTGTGGCCATATCCTCCGATGAGACCAGATATAATCTCAGCGGAGCTTTTTTTGAAGACCTTGGAGACGGCAAGATAAGGGTTGTGGCAACAGATGGACACCGTCTGGCCGTTTCTGAAAAAGAGGTCAGCGGTGGTGGTCTGGATATAAAGGAAAACGGTTGCATTGTGCCTAGAAAAGGCGTGATGGAGTTTAAGAAGATGACCGAAGAGTCGGACGGTACGGTTCATCTCGGGTTCAAGGATAACCGGGCAATACTTAAAAAAGGGAACCTTGTTGTGGTTGTGAGGCTTATAGAAGGGGAGTTTCCCGATTACAGGCAGGTCATTCCAAAGATGAGTGAAAATATTATAAAAATAAACAGGGTGGAGTTTATCAAGAGCCTTAGGAGGGTCTCTATCCTGTCTGATGAAAAGACTAAGGGAGTCAAATTTGTATTCAGCGGCAGGACGCTTACGCTATCTACCAATAACCCCGGACTTGGAGAGGCTACGGAAGAGCTTGAAATTGAATATGCCGGGAATGAGATCTCCGTTGGCTTCAATGCGAGATATGTCCTTGATTTCCTGAATGTAATGACTGAAGACGAGGTTACATTGTCAGTATCTGATGAACTGAGCGCCGCCCTCATGAAAGATGGTTCAAGGGATGATTACACCGCTATAGTTATGCCGATGAGGACATGATAAAGGAGCTAAGGCTCAAGAGATTCAGAAATTACAGCGAAGAAAAAATTTGTTTTAACGAGGGTATTAACGTCTTTTTGGGAAGGAACGGCCATGGTAAAACGAACCTCTTGGAGGCTGTCTATTTCCTGGGGATGCTTTCCTCTTTCAGAAAGGCCGATCTTTCCCGTATGGCAAAAGAGGGGGAGTCAACCTTTTCGATAGAAGGTTTTTTTTTAGATGATGACGCATCCAGTCTGTACCTTGAAAAGGGCAAGGCCGGATGGAGCAGGCTCAGCGCTGACGGGATAGATTACAGAAAGAAGACGGATTACATCGGCAGGATCAAGATGGTCGTCTTTTCTCCCGATGAGATGGAACTGATTCAAGGCTCGCCTGATATAAGAAGAAGGTATATTGACAGGACCTGCTTTAACGTCTCCCGAAGGCATTTAAAGCGGCTTAATGCCTATAAAAGACTGCTGAAGCAGAGGAACCTCCTTTTGAAAAGAGGGCGTTTTTCAGATGATGAACTCGATGTCTGGACCGAAAAGCTTGCCGAGGCCGGCGCCGGGGTTATCGAGGGGAGACGCGCTATTTTGAATATGCTTAATGACAGGCTTAAAATTTCTCATCCCTTTGCAGGCTCGGACAGTGTATTGCTTAATTATCTGGGGGATATAGAGCCAGATGAGGATTTAAAGAAAAACGAAAAAAAACTTTTTGCCAGGCTCTTAACTCTTCGCAGAGAAGAGAGGCTAAGAAGAATGACCCTTGCCGGTCCCCACAGGGATGATGTGGAGATACTGGTTAACGGATCGACTGTAAAAGGTTTTAGTTCCAGAGGGGAGATGAGAAGCGTTCTTCTGGCGCTGAAGGCAGCAGAGGTGGAGATATATAAGGATAGCGGCGGTAAAAAACCGCTAATACTTCTTGATGATGTCGCTTCTGAACTTGATATTGATAGAAGAGGTCTTCTGCTGGATTATCTGCGCAGCAAGGGAGAACAGGTACTTATAACGACAACGGAGGCGGAGAATCTCCCCCTCACGGCCAGCGAAAAGGAAAGTATATTCAAGGTCGAAGACGGCAAAATAATACATTAACGGGCTAAGGGGTTTTATGACGACTAAAAAGAATGATTACGATGCGGACAATATAAAGGTTCTTGAAGGACTTGAGGCGGTAAGGCTAAGGCCCGCCATGTATATAGGAAGCACCGGACTTGCAGGCCTGCACCATCTTGTATATGAGATCGTGGACAACAGTGTCGATGAGTCTCTGGCCGGGTTTTGTACGGATATCAATGTTTTCATTCATACCGACAACAGCATAACCGTTGAGGATAACGGCAGGGGAATACCTGTAGACATACACAAGGGTGAGAACAAACCGGCTGCCGAGGTGGTAATGACAGTGCTTCATGCAGGGGGGAAATTTGACTCATCCACCTACAAGGTGTCGGGCGGTCTGCACGGTGTCGGCGCCTCTGTAGTAAATGCACTTTCCGAGCATCTGGAGATCGAGATAAAGAGGGACGGCAAGGTCTACCACCAGACCTACTCAAAGGGAGATAAACAGACAGAACTGGAAGAGACTGGGACAACCAAGAGCTCCGGTACGAAGATCACCTTCAGGCCCGATACATCCATATTCGAGTTTACAGAATATAGTTTTGATACACTGTCTCAAAGACTAAGGGAGCTTGCATTCCTTAATAAGGGACTAAAGATAACCCTGGATGATGAAAGGTCTGAAAAGACGAATGAATTTAAATATGACGGCGGCATAATCTCTTTCGTCTCGCACCTTAACAGAAATAAAAATGTCCTCCATAAGGACCCTATATATATTGAAGCGGAGAAGGATGGCATCATTATGGAAATAGCGCTCCAGTATAACGATGGCTATACGGAGCAGATGTTCACCTTTGCCAACAATATTAATACCCATGAAGGGGGAACGCACCTAAGCGGGTTTAAGGCGGCCCTTACGAGGACTGTCAATAACTATTCGGCGGCAAACAAGCTTCTTAAAAATGTGAAAGAAAACCTGACCGGTGATGATATAAGGGAGGGTCTCATAGGCGTAATAAGCGTCAAGATACCTGATCCCCAGTTCGAGGGACAGACCAAGACCAAGCTGGGCAATAGCGAGGTGAAAGGTCTTGTGGAGACGATGGTCAACGAAAAACTTGCAACCTTCTTTGAGGAAAATCCGGTAGTTGCCAAAAAGTGTATAGAAAAGGCGCTCGATGCGGCAAGGGCGAGGGAGGCGGCAAGAAAGGCGAAAGAGCTTACAAGGAGAAAGGGAGCGCTTGAGGTAAGTTCGCTTCCCGGCAAGCTTGCCGACTGCCAGGAAAAGGATCCGGCCCTTAGCGAGATTTACATAGTGGAGGGAGATTCTGCCGGTGGGTCTGCAAAGCAGGGGAGAGACAGGAAAAATCAGGCCATATTGCCTCTCAAGGGTAAGATACTCAACGTCGAAAAGGCCCGTTTTGACAAGATGCTCGGCAGTGATGAGATAAAGGTCCTTATAACGGCGCTCGGGGCCGGTATAGGCAAGGATGATTTTAATATAGCAAAGCTCAGATATCACAAGATCATCATCATGACAGATGCCGATGTGGACGGGTCTCACATAAGGACGCTGCTGCTGACATTCTTCTACAGACAGATGCTGGAGATTGTGGAAAGGGGATATCTCTATATTGCTCAGCCCCCGCTATACAAGATCAAGAAAGGGAAGAGCGAAACATATTTAAAGGACGATGCCGTTTTAGAGGATCACTTGATAAACCTGGGAGTCGAGGGCGTAAAGCTGACTACAGGTAAAGGTGCAATAACCGGATCAAGGCTTTGCACAGTCGTAAAGAGCATGGTCAGCCTCGGCAAGATTCTGGGCCATATGGAAAAGAGGAAGAAGGACAGGTATGTTATAGAGGCCTTGGCAATGGCCGGACTGAAAAGCCTGAAAAACGAGGAAGACCTGAAGGCTGCCATAGCTAAGGTTGGACCCTATATAGAAAGCGCTTACCAGCTTGAGCGTCAGCTGAATTTTGACATCGAGGCGGATGAGGAACACGGGGGATTCAAGGCCACTGCCGTGAGCAAATGTAACGGCATCACCCTGATCACTTTGATAGACAAGGAGTTTGTAACTTCTCCTGACTTTATAGAGATGAAAAAGCTGGCGCAGGAGATAACTGCAATCGGTGCGGCTCCTTTTTCGGCAGAGACGGAAGAGAAAAAAATCGATCTTGCCAACTACATCGAACTGGTGGATCTGGTTATGGAGCAGGGCAAGAAGGGACTCTATATACAAAGGTATAAGGGACTTGGAGAGATGAACCCCGATCAGCTATGGGAAACTACAATGGACCCCGAGGCAAGGACACTTCTTCAGGTTAAGGTGGAAGATACTATCGCTGCCGACGACATGTTTACCATACTCATGGGCGATCAGGTGGAGCCGAGAAAACGTTTTATAGAAATGAATGCCCTTAATACCAGAAACCTGGACGTATAGCTTGAGTCTGCGGCTTTTAGATATGAGATGTATATGACATGTTGATAGTTTATATTTTGATGATTGCAGCGGGTCTGGCCGCTATGGGCTTTGGATTCTGGACTTTGGCAGGCGCAAAGCATCCTCTCGATAAGATCGGGCCTGTCCTGCTTCCTGTCGGGCTTGTTGTTGCCCTTCTGGGCGTTCTTCTGGCTGTTGTGCCGAATTTTTTTAAATCTTAAGGGCTAAGATGAAACGACCTAATCCAAAGAAAAAAAAGAAATCGACCGTTCAGGAAGTGATTAAGGCGGCTGAGCCTTCTTCAACGCCCCCGCCATCGCCCCCGCCATCGCCATGTGTCGATAAAGAAGCAAGGCTAAAGGTATCAAGAGTCGCCAGTCAGATAGCGCTTGTCTTGCTGATTATGTTTATTATGGTATGGGGCCGGTCCTGTTATTTCCAGCAGAATCATTACAGTGAGGCTGAAGCAGCCTTTAAGGATAAAAATTATAAGGATGCAATGACATCCTATGAGTGGACCATCAAGATGTATACTCCCCTTAGCGGCGAGGTGGAAGATGCATGTGAAAAGCTGTGGTTTATTGCCGGCGAATATGAAAAAAAGGGGGAGCTTGATTTTGCCCTCATCGCCTACCGCTCACTAAGAAGCAGTATTTATTCCATAAAAAGCCTTTACCTGCCATATGGTAAATGGATTTCCCTTGCCGATGAAAAGATTGAGGGCATTCTTGCAATGCAGAAGTTGAGAGAGACTGCCGCATCGGCTGCGGGCAAAGACAAGGCAGCAGATAATAATTAAGATCGGGTCCCTCATCTTATAATTAAATTCCCCATTCTTCCGATAATTCAATTGCTGATCGCTAGAACTGATTATTATGGCAAAATGTCTGAGCTGCGGAAATACGACAAACTTCAACGTATGGTGCAAGATATCCAGGGTGCTTGAAGTGGAACTCGATGAATTCGAAAATGTCAGGGCAGTTATCGGAGAGCCTGAAGATGAAGAGTTGCAGGGCCAGGAGGAATATTTCATTCTTGATGACGATCTGGAACTTTCCATGGTGAGTTGCGCCTGGTGCGGGAGCAATAACATCCTCCTTGAAGATACCATCCATCCTGCAACTAAAAATCACTGATTTATGCCAAAAAATGTCTCATGATCTAAGAATTATTCCGCTTGGCGGCCTCGGCGAGATAGGCATGAACATGATGCTCTTTGAAGTCGGAGATGAGGTCATGATCGTCGACTGCGGCCTCATGTTTCCCGAACCCCATATGCCCGGAATTGATATAGTAATACCTGACTTTCAATATCTTATACAAAACCGGAAAAAAATCAGGGGCCTTGTAGTTACCCACGGTCACGAAGACCATATCGGTGCAATTCCCTTTTTCCTAAGACACTTCAATCCACCCATCTATGGTACCCCTTTAACGCTCGGGCTTGTCGAGGCCAAGTTCAAAGAGCACGACCTTGAAAAAGTTAATCTTGTAGAAACAAGGCATGGCGAGTCCGTTAAGATAGGCCCCTTTTCTGTCGAATTCATCAGGGTTTGTCACTCCATCCCCGATGCCTCCGCTCTTGCCATAGGCACTCCTAAAGGGCTGCTTGTTCACTCAGGGGACTTTAAATTTGACGATACTCCTACTGATTGCAAGACACCCGATTATGAGGCCCTTAAGAAATATGGAGACAGGGGGGTGCTTGCCCTCATGTCGGACAGTACCAATGTCGAGGTGAAAGGTTTTACCGAATCTGAAGGAAAGCTCGCCCCCTTCTTTAAAGAGCTTTGTGACCATAAGGGCGGGAAGATTATAATAGCCCTCTTTTCCTCTAATATTAACAGGGTGCAGCAGATAGTAAGCGCTGCAGAAGAAAAGAGGAAAAAGATTATCCTCGTCGGAAGAAGTCTGGTGTCAAACATAAGGGTGGCAAGGGAAAAGGGGTATCTTAAGGTGGCTTCAGATACCCTTGTAGATATAAAAAAGATGGAGAAATACAGTCCCGATGAACTTGTCGTTATAACAACGGGCAGCCAGGGCGAGCCGATGTCGGGCCTCTCCCGAATCGCCACAAAAACCCATAAGTATATCCTCGTTGAAAAAGGGGATAAGGTGGTCCTCTCTTCCAAGGCGATACCTGGGAATGAAAAACTCGTATACAATATAATCAACCTTCTCACCAAGGCTGGCGCCAGGGTCCTTTACGAAAAGATCGCTCCTGTCCACGTAACGGGCCACGCCCATGAAGAGGAATTGAAGAAGATGATCTCTCTTGTAAGACCGGAATTCTTCATACCTGTGCATGGGGAGTACAGGCATCTTGCAAGACATATAGAGCTGGCCACGGAAATGGGGCTTTTGAAAGAAAAAACTATACTGGCCCAGGACGGCGACGTCATCAAGCTGACAAAGGAAAAGGTGGAGATAGCCTGCAGGGTGCCGACGGGCAGGGTCTTTGTTGACGGCAAGGGGGTAGGCGACGTAGAAGAGATCGTTCTTAGAGACAGGGTTAATCTTTCAAAAGACGGCACGGTGATTTTAGTTGCAAGCATTAACCGCTCAAGCGGCGAGATCATAAGCGGTATAGATATCTTTTCAAAGGGGCTTATAAGCGAAGATGAAGAGGCAGAACTTTTGACTGAGGCAAAGATGGCCGTTCAGAAGCATCTGGACCAGCTGAGCTTAGAGATAAAGACCGACTGGACCGAAGCCGAGGCGGAGATAAGAAAGTCGCTGAAGAGGTTTTTCAAAAAATCTCTCGACAGGTGGCCCGTCATAATCCCCGTTGTGATTGAGCTGTGAGAGTGGCCTTTATATCACATGTCTCTGTCCTTTTAGCAAAGAACGTGAATGGTCAATAATTAATAATCAAGTTGCCTTATTAAGAAATTGATTGATTTCGGCTTTTTTAGCTTTTGTTCAGATTTGATCCACTCTTTCTATTTCATCACAGATAGAAAACCATCCCTAATTGCTTATTCTACTTAAAAGTGCATTAAAGCCCAGCTTGATATATCCGATATATAAGTTATAATAAATATGGGCTTAATTACGAATTCCAAACAGAAGTAAACAGGTGAATTTAATGGACGATAAACTCCAGAAATTGACAGACAGGTTATATCAGGAGGGGGTTGAGAAGGGGGAAGAAAAGGCTGGGGAGATTGTTGCTGCGGCAGGGGTGCGTGCTGATGCGATAGTTGCCGCTGCAAAGAAGGAGGCTGAAGAGATTATCGCTTCGGCAAAAAAAAATGCAAAGGATCTGAAAGAAAGGATTGAGGCCGAGATCAGGCTTTCCGGGATGCAGGCGATCAGGACATTTAAGAAAGAGATAGAGGATGTTATTGTCGCCGAGGCGCTTGATGAAAATCTTTCGGAGGCGATGAATGATCTCGGAAATATAGAAGACTATGTAAAGATAGTTATTCAAAATTGGCATCCCGAGAGGACGGAATCTCCTACATTGGAGCTGCTTTTGCCCGAGAAGAGGAGGGAGGAGCTGGAGGAATGGTTTAGATCGGAGGTCGGCAGGGTGATGGCTGAAGGGATAGACATCAGGTTCCATAAGAATATTAAGGGAGGCTTTCAGATCGCATCGCTTGAGGGCGGATATCGGATAAACCTGACGGATGAGGATTTCCTTGAGTTCTTTAAACATTATCTCAAGCCCAGAACCCGAGAACTGTTGTTTGGTGAGAAATAGATGAAGGGAGCATATTACTACCTCATATCCGGTCTCCCCAGGCTCAGATTGGATGACTCCGCGGACTTGCCTGCTTTTGCCGGGTTCGCTGATTTTGCCGGGTTTCTTGGGGAGGCTATGGGACAGTTGACGGAAAGTGATGCAAAGCTCTTAAGGATTCTAAGACTACCTATAGATAATAAAAACCTGATTAATATACTGGAAAAGAAAGAAATGGCATTTAACCCGGCAGGCAACTATAGCGAGGCTGAGCTTATCGGGGAAGTAGCACACCCCGAGAACCTGCCCGGGTATATGAGAACCATCATAGAGGCGCATAAGGTTGACATGCCGGTTTACTACAATATCACCTGGGAGGACCAGCTTAATTGCTCCTTTTACGAATATGCCGGGACTATTGATAATGCCTTTTTAAGGGACTGGTTCAGCTTAGAACTTAATATGGGAAATATCTTATCCGCCCTCAAATGCAGGGAATTCAATATATCTTTTGAAAGAAGGCTCGACCAGCGAATCGAGAATGTATGTTCCCAGGCTATTATCTGCCACAATGAGATAGCCGAGACGATAATGGATAGCGATACCCGTGATTTTTCACTGACTCCGGCGCTTCCATGGATTGAGGATGTACTGGCCCTGGACAAGAACGATCTTGTCGGCTTTGAAAAAGGGATAGACCTTATAAAGTGGAAATGGCTCGATGATATGACATGCTTTAATTATTTTGATATAGAGGCTCTTCTCGCCTATGGTATCAAACTGCAGATGGCTGAAAGATGGCTGGCCCTCGATGCCCAAAAGGGGAGGCGGCGTTTTGATGAATTGCTTGCCGGTCTCGACGGGGCTTATCAAAACTATAATGATAATGTGGTCGGAGCTGTAACAGGAGCCCTAGTATGAAGACGAGGGGGAAGGTCAGTGGCATCATTGCAAACCTGGTTACAATAAAAATTGAAGGCCCCGTCATGCAAAACGAGATATGTTATATCGAGTGTGGCGGCCGCAGGCTTATGGCCGAGGTCATAAAGATTGAGGACGGTACGGCATATACACAGGTCTTTGAATCTACGCGCAGTTTGAAGGTGGGCGACCTGGCCGAGTTTGCCGGACATATGCTTGAGGCTACACTGGGGCCGGGTATGCTGTCAAAGGTGTACGACGGTCTTCAAAACGATCTGTATGCCATGGACTCACTTTTTCTTAAGAGGGGGGAATATACAAGGGCCCTTGATAATGAGAGACGCTGGCACTTTGTTCCCTTGAAGAAGGTGGGAGACGTCATACATGCATCGGATTGGCTGGGAGAGGTGAGCGAGGGTTGGATAAAGCATAAAATCATGGTGCCCTTTGACTACGCGGGAAGCGGCAAGCTGAAGCATATTGTTGCCGAAGGGGAATATAATGTAACTGAAACCATAGCAATGGCGGCTGACGAAGAGGGCCTGGAAAGAAAGTTCACCATGACGATGAACTGGCCCGTAAAGCAGGCTGTAAAAAAATTCATAAAAAAGCCGCGGCCTTTCAGGATCATGGAGACGGGCGTTAGGGTGATTGATATATTAAACCCGATGACAGAAGGCGGCACCGGTTTTATTCCCGGCCCCTTCGGCTGCGGAAAGACAGTCCTTCAGCACTCCCTTGCAAAAAATGCCGATGCCGATCTTATCATTGTCGTTGCCTGCGGGGAGCGCGCAAACGAGGTGGTAGAGATATTCCATGATTTCCCGGACCTTGATGATCCTAGAACAGGCAGGAAACTTATGGAAAGGACCATTATTATCTGCAATACATCAAATATGCCCGTCGCCGCCAGGGAGGCATCGGTATACACGGGGATGACCATCGCCGAATATTACCGCGCCATGGGTCTCAAGGTCTTAATACTTGCCGATTCAACGTCCAGATGGGCACAGGCGATGAGGGAGATATCGAACCGCATGGAGGAGCTCCCCGGGCCCGATGCCTTTCCCATGGATCTCTCGGCAACAGTGGCTAACTTTTATTCCAGGGCCGGTTTTGTATATCTGCCTGGCGGTGAGACAGGTTCCGTCACCTTTATAGGAACGGTCAGCCCGGCAGGAGGCAATCTTAAGGAGCCTGTAACAGAGGCGACGAAAAAATCAGCAAGGGCCTTTTATGCCCTCTCGCAGGGCCGCGCAGACAGTAAGCGCTATCCCGCAATAGATCCCATAGAGAGCTATTCCAAATATCTTGAATATGCCGAAGTCATCGAACAGCTGGACAGTCTGATGGAAGCGGGATGGTGCGACAAGGTTGCCTACCTGAAAGATATGCTTCAAAGGGGCGGCGATGCGATCAGCCGGATAAGGATACTGGGTGATGACGGAGTGCCTATAGCCTATCATGAATCATTCTGGAAATCTGAGACGATAGATTTCAGCCTTTTGCAGCAGGACGGATATGACAGGGTCGATGCATCCACACCGCTTATGAGGCAGAAATATATGGTGGACATAGTCATAGGGATCTGTGAAAGCGGATTTAACTTTGATACCTTTGAGGAGGTCTCCTCCTATTTTAAGACGATAATAAATAAGCTCAAACAGATGAACTATCTTGAATTTAAATCTGACAAGTTTAAAAGGCTAGAGTCAGAACTTGGGGACATCCTTGATGAAAGGAGGCAGCACTGATGCATACAAAGGCCTTCCAGAGGATATATACGAGCCTGCAAAACATAACCAAGGCGACCTGCACCGTTTTGGCTGAAGGTGTGGGCAACGAGGAGATGGCCTTTGTGGCTGATCGTCCCGCACAGGTGGTTAAGATAATCGGCAACAAGGTTACTCTCCAGGTCTTTCCAGGTACAGAGGGCATACCTACAGACGCAGAGGTCATTTTCCTGGGGAAACCACCAACGCTTAAGGTTGGTGACGAACTTAAGGGGCGCTACTTTAACCCTTACGGTCAGCCCATAGATGGTGGCTCAAGGATAGAAGGGGAGGAGGTAGAGACTGGCGGCCCATCGGTAAACCCAGTAAGGCGTTTGCAGCCATCGAGGATAATTCCTACGGGGATAGCTGGCATTGATCTCAATAACACCATCGTCACGGGGCAGAAGATCCCCTTCTTTGCGGATTCCGACCAGCCCTACAATATGATCATGGCAGATGTGGCGCTTAAGGCGAAGGCGGACCTGATAATACTTGGAGGGATGGGGCTTTCCAATGACGATTACCTATACTACAAGACGCTATTCGACAATGCGGGCCAGCTTGAGAAGATCATAAGTTTTGTAAATACTACAGAGGACCCTCCCGTAGAAAGGCTGCTTGTTCCCGATATGTGCCTGACCGCTGCCGAGCATTTTGCAACGGAGCAAAATGCAACGGTCCTTGTCCTTTTGACGGATATGACCCTTTATGCCGATGCTCTTAGTATAGTCTCAAACAGGATGGATCAGATACCGTCCAAGGATTCCATGCCGGGCTCACTCTACAGCGATCTTGCAAGGATATACGAAAAGGCGGTGCAGCTGCCGGGAGGCGGTTCCATAACCATTATTGCAGTTACAACCTTAAGCGGCGGCGATATTACTCATGCCATTCCCGACAATACGGGCTATATAACGGAGGGACAGCTCTACTTAAGGAGGGATACGGAGATAAGCAGGATCATTATAGATCCTTTCCGTTCTCTTTCAAGGCTGAGGCAGCTTGTGATAGGGAAGGCGACCAGAGAGGATCATCCGCATGTGATGAACACATGTATCCGCCTGTTTGCAGATGCATCAGGCGCCAGGACAAAGAAAGAAAATGGCTTTGATCTCAGTGATTACGATCTCAGGGCGCTTGAGTTTGCAAGGGAATATTCCTTGAAACTCCTGGCCATTGACGTCGATCTGGATATTGATGCCATGCTTGATGAGGCATGGAGGCTGCTCGGCAGCTACTTTTCAAAGGAAGAGGCGGGCATACGTCAGGACCTCATGGACAGGTACTGGACGGGGGAAGAAGGGGTATGAAATTCCTCCCCTCAATATAAGGGGGAGTTTGGGGGGGTATTCTCGGGCTGCCATGATGCTGTTATTTTGTCTTAGGTATTTTTTATGGATCTGAAATATCAATTCAACAAAACCTCTCTTCATCAGTTAAACAGGGAGCTTGCCGTCAGGCTGGAGGCGCTTCCTACACTGCATGCGAAGGAGTCGGCCCTAAGGGCTGAAGTTAAAAGGGCGAAAGACGCGGCTCAGCTCCTGAAGGGGCAAATCGAAGAGGAATTAAGTTCCATAGAGTTTATGTCCCGTCTATGGGTAGAGTTTCCTGATATCCTCATGCTTAAAGAGGTAAAGGTGACAACGCGAAACATAGCTGGCGTTAAAATTCCGCAGTTTAATGGACTTTCCTTCAAAATGGCCCGTTTCAGTCTTTTCGGCAGGCCTTCATGGCTCCTGAGCGGGGTTGAGATATTAAAGGGGATATCCGAACTGAGGGTGAAACACAAAATAGTGAAAAAGGAACTGGCAATACTTGAATATGCCAGAAAAAAGACTACCCAGAAGGTCAACCTCTACGAAAAGGTCCAGGTTCCAGCCTTTGACGAGGCTATTCAAAGGATAAAGCGCTTTTTAGAGGATGAAGAGAACCTTGCAATGGCATCTCAGAAGATACTCAAGGCAAAAAAGGCGAGACGGGCGGCTTGCCAATGATGGAGTTTAAATGATAGTGAAGATGAAAAAAATAACCCTGCTGCTGTTTCACTCCGAGAAGGAGCGTTTCCTGAAATCATTGCAGCAGCTTGGCGTCGTTCATATCGAGACGACGCCAGAGGTAACTTCAGTGGAGTTGGAAAGGGCTGTTGAACTCGAAAGCCGGTATGAAAGAGCCATCAAGGCGCTGAAGGATATCAAACTGAAGGATATTAAAAGGTCAAAGACAGCTAATCTAACGGATGTGAAAGTAAGTGATCCGATACTGATTCTGGATGAATTTGACGAAGCTCTAAAGGGTTTGAAACAAAGGACAGGGGAGATAAGGGAGCTTGAAAGCGTTGTTAAAAGGCTCCGTCCCTGGGGCGATTTTGAGCCCGAAAATATTATAAGGCTTGACAAGGCAGGCGTGGCGGCGCGTTTCCTTGAGGTTCCGCAAAAGCAGTTTAGAGCTTTAAAGCTCGATGGCCTGACGTGCAGCGTTATAAACAGGGATAAGGAGAAGGTATACCTTGTGATCTTTGACAAGGATGAGGAGTTAAAGGCGAAGCTTTCCGGCATGAGGCTTTCCGATGCGAACTTGCCTTCAATATCACTTGGAAATGCGCTGAATATTATTGATAATCTAAAGGGCCAAAAAATGGAAATTCAATCCTCCCTGGAGAGGCTTGCGCCCTATGTTGGAATCCTTGTCCATGCCAAGACCAGGCTTGAAGAGCTTATCAGGTTTAATGAGGCAATGCTCCACATGAAGGAGGAGCGCGGCGGCAAGGTATTGTCTGTAAAAGGCTGGTTTCGCTTGGACATGGAGAATGAGCTCAGATCATTTTTGGACGAATATACCTCCTGCTATGAGATCAAAGATCCGGAGGATGGTGACAGTGTGCCGATTTTATTGAAAAATAACCGCTTTTCAAGCCTCTTTGAACCGATTACCAGGATATTTTCTCTGCCTGCCTACTTCGAACTTGATCCAACTCCCTTCTTCGCTCCTTTTTTTGCACTTTTCTTCGGGCTTTGTCTGGCGGACCTGGGCTATGGACTTATCGTATTTTTGGCAACAGTCATACTTTTTTTTAAAGGACCTGCAAGGCTAAAATCTCTATCTGCTCTCGGGATGGTTCTGGGCGCTACGACAATTGTTGGCGGCCTTTTGTTGAACTCCTTCTTAGGTCACCCTATATTCAGCTCTCCAGGGGTGGAGGATGCATATTTCCCCTTCGGCCACGGCCTCGCCCCCCTTGGTGCTTATGTTGAGGATGGGCAGATGCTCTTTCCGGCAATGACCTTTGCCCTCGTGCTCGGTTTTGGACAGGTTGTTTTCGGCATGTTCCTACAAGCTGTGAATTGCATGCGAAGATCCGGCCTTCCGGCGTCCATTCAGCCTCTTTCATATATTCTCATGATGATCGGTGGCCTCATAGTATCGGCTCACAGCGATGCAATGGGGATGACATCGCTAAAAGTTGGCTCTTTGATGATCGGGGAATGGCTGCTGGCTGCATCTATGCTTTCCGGAAAGACGCTTCTTTTTTGCGGGCTTGCTCTCCTTTTGACCTTTAATAACCTTGATAAGGGGCTACTATTAAGGCTGGTCCTCGGTATTTGGGAGTTTTACGGTTTTATTACGGGCCTCATGGGAGATATCCTTTCATATCTGCGTCTCTTTGCGCTGGGACTTGCCGGAGGGCTGCTCGGCAATGCCGTCAACCGTATAGCCTTTATGATAATAAGTGATGATGCAGGAGTACTTCATTACTCTTTTTTTGGTATGCTTGGCATGACTCTTGTGCTGGTTCTAGGGCATAGCCTCAATATGGCGATAGCTGCTCTTGGCGGATTTGTCCATTCACTTCGGCTCACCTTTGTTGAGTTCTACAAGAACCTTAGGTTCGAGGGGGGCAGTAAACCTTTTGAGCCACTTTCACTACAAAACAGAAATTAATCAGGAGGAAAAAATGGGATACATGCTTGCACTTTCAGGGATAGCCTTGATGATAATCCTCTCCGGCGCAGGGTCGGCAATCGGGGTTGCAGCGGGAGGGTCGGCAGTGCTCGGGATGATGAAAAAGAGGCCCGAGGCGTTCGGCAGCGGGCTTGTAATATCGGGGCTGCCGGCTACCCAGGGGCTTTATGGTTTTGTAGCCTTTATTATGTACAGCGCAAATGTGAGGCCTGACATGAGCGAATTCCAGGGAGCGGTGGTGCTTGGGGCGGGGCTTGCCGTTGGACTTGTATGTCTTGTTTCCGCCATGCAGCAGGGAAAGGTCTGTGCAAACGGAATTTCTGCCATCGGCGGAGGCCATGATGTACTCGGTAATACTATGATACTGGCAGCCTTTCCGGAATTTTATGCAATTCTGGCTCTTGTTGCAGCTATATTAATGAGGGGGCTTTTAGCGGCCTAGTTGTTTTTTGAACAGATAAATAAAGTTGCAAAATCTATGATTTTGTATTAATGTCAATTATACTGTACATGATGTAAATATGTGCAATTTCACCTTTAATATAGAGCAGACTGCTTAGTAAGGGAGATTATTTAAAGAGATGGCTTTTACCGGCGATTTAGAACATCTGCCAATAGTTGATGTTATACAACTATTGAATACCACACGAAAATCAGGTGCTCTCACCGTAAGAAGTGAAAAGGGAGCAAGTAAGCTGATATTTAGTGAAGGTCATATTGTCAGTGCAAATCACCTGAACAGTTCCGTTTGTATAGGCAGCGTTTTGCGCAAAATGGGGGTTGTAAGCGCAGAAGATCTTGAGCTGGCCCTTGAAGCGCAGGAAAGTGCAGGAGACAGCCGTAAACCCCTGATTGGCACGCTCGTTGAGATGGGCAAGGTGAAGCAGGAGGATGCCCATAATGGTTTGAAAAAGCTTGTCCAGCTTGTCGTAGTTGAGCTTGTTGGCTGGACTGTGGGGACCTTTACTTTAGAAACAGAAGCTATTTCAGTATCAGATCAATGCAGCTATGAGCCGGCAAATATGGAGCAGGATATATTTCTTGATGCTCAGATGGTATTGATGGATGCCCTTCGCATATTTGATGAAAAGCAGCGTGATGGAACGTCAAAAGAGTTGATTTTTACGGATGAAGAGCTGGCATCGGGAGAGGTTGAAGAGGTTCTGCCGCGAGCAGAAGGTCCATCCCAGGAAAAGCCTGCCCTTCCGTCTGAAGTTGGAGAGATTACTGCGGACGATCTTGGCCTTGATGATCTGGATAAACTGGAAAAAAAGATTCCCGATGTGTTCAGAAGCATCAAAATCGTTGATCCATCAGAAATCCACCGTCAGAGGGTGAACGCGGCGCTTGGTGCTTTTTCTTTGGAAGAAAGGGAGCAGTTTGTTTCTTTCCTCATGAAATATTCAGAAGCGTCACCTGCTGCGGCAGTCCGGGAAAATCAGGCCTGGGGGGTTGTGCTTTTCAGTAGCGATGAGCTTGTTGCTCATTCGATTATGACTATATGTAAATATGAAGGAGCCCTGGTTTTCTCTACCTCCGAGGAGGAGGACCTGGATCCGATTATTGATCAGTATGTGCTTAAAAAAATAGTACCCGTTCTTATCTTTGATGAGCCTGATATTTCTGATAGTAGGCAATCTCATGAGAATGTCACAAGAATAAGGCAGCAAAAAAAGGAGAAATACCCCCAACTTTCAGTCATTCAGTTGGCTTCGGAGACCGATTATCGCTTTATATTGCAATCCTATAATGATGGCGTAAAAGCGGTTTTTCCAAAACCTACAAAAGAAATCAGTAATGATACCTTTGTTGAAGACAATATGCGTTTTTTTGAGACCCTTTTGTCTTATACAAAGAGTTTTTTTAGTGAGCAGGATCAACAGATGCATAGATCGCTTAAAGACAGCGTGCTAGAGCTTCAGGAATTATCCGATGCCCCTGATATTTCATTTGCCATGCTAAGTTTTGTATCTGAAAGATTTGAAAGATCTCTTACCTTTATAGTCCGTGATGGCGAGCTCATGGCTGAAAGAGGGATAGGAGTTAAAGGGGACAAGAGCGATGGAGTAAGTTCACCAATGAAATTCAGCCTTACTTTGTCAAAACCATCCGTTTTTAGCGTTGCCGTTGAAAGAGGCGAGGTTTTTTATGGAGAATGTGAGGACGAAGTGTTAAAAGGGTCTTTATTTAAGGAAATTGGGGACGCAAAAAACTCGACCATTTTGCTTTTGCCTATGAAGAGGCGAGGAAAGACTATCGCGCTTACATATGCCGATTTCGGTCAAAAGGAACCTGCCCTGGTTCAGCTTGATGAGCTTGTGATTTTTGCTAGCCAGGCTGGACTTGTATTGGAGAATTCTCAATATCGAAGACAGCTTGAGAAATCTTCTTAGTTAATAGATATTTGTATAGATGTTTTATGTTAAGATAATGATAAAAGGGGAAACTGTTTTATGGATATAGCGGCCTTTAATAAGATTCTCGAAATAGCCTTTGAAAAAAGGGTTTCTGATGTGCATTTTGAAGTTGATAATCCCCCCTTGTTCAGGGCCAGAGGCCAGTTGGTTCGAGCCAAATTGCCTGATCTCCTGGCTGAAGATACCAAGTTTATCGCTTCAACCATTATGGAGCAAAATGGCAGAGAACTTCCCGCCAATTTTAGTGAATTTGATGTTTCTTATGCTCTGCCGGCCGGGGGGCGATTCAGAGTCAGTATATTCCGCCAGCGAGGTAAGGTAGGGATCATTATGAGGGCTATTCCTCCTCATATCGGCAGTTTTCAGGACCTTAATCTTCCAGAGGTTCTGGGCGAAATCGTTAAGGCACCAAACGGACTTATTCTTGTTACGGGCCCAACAGGCAACGGTAAATCCACGACCCTTGCGGCAATGATTCGCTGTATTAATGATGCCAGTAATTTCAATATTATCACAGTGGAAGACCCTATTGAATTCCTGTTTTCTTCAAGCAAGAGTTGCATTATCCAGAGAGAGGTAGGCATCGATACTGAAGGTTTCGCCACGGCTTTGAAAGCAGCTATGCGTATGGACCCTGATGTTATAATGGTTGGAGAGATGCGCGATCTTGAAACCGTAGATTCATGCATCAAGGCGGCAGAAACAGGTCATCTCGTTTTTTCCACCCTTCACACCCAGAACGCCTCTTCCACTGTTAATCGTCTGGTTGGCAACTTCCCTCCCGAGTCTCAGGAGATAATACGCCAGAGGCTTGCAGATATACTGGTAGCCATCGTGTCGCTGCGCCTTATAAAGGATAAGACAGGTGAGAAGGTTATTCCCGTAGTAGAGGTTATGCGCTCCACAACTACCATTCAGGCATGTATCAGGGAAGGTCGCCTTGATGAGATTGAAAAGCATATTGAAAAAGGGACTGCCTATCATATGCAGTCTATGGATCAACATCTGATTGAACTTTGTAAGAACGATATTATAACTCTCGAGGAAGCCAAGCGTGTCAGCCATTCAACCGATTTGGAACGAAAGCTTAATTTTACCTGATACGGGCAAGCTGTTTTCTTAACATTAGAAGGGGTCGGTTCGTTGTGAATCGATCCCTTTTTGTTTGAGATTGCGTGAGAGTTATTTTTTACAGCTTTGATATTTAAACTGCCCTTCTTACTGTGCTTTCTCTTGACATGATCCCCCCTTTTCTTCAAAATAAAAAAACGATAAATAAAATAGAGCTGGAGATTTAACATAATGGTGAAAATTGCAGTAACGGGCGCTGCCGGAAGAATGGGCGCCAGGATAATAAGTGCTATTAATAATGCGGAAGGAGTTGAACTTGCCGGGGCTTTAGAACATTTAAAGCATCATGCCCTTGGACGGGATGCCGGCGAGGCTGCCGGTATTGGGCAGGTGGGGGTGAAGATAACATCTGATCTTCAGGAAGCGATGAAAAATGCCGATGTGCTCATTGATTTTACCTTTCCTGAAGTTACATTAGAAAACATAAAGACCGTATCGGCCATCGGAAAGGCGGCGGTAATTGGATCTACAGGCTTTACTCCTAAAGAGCTTGAGGAACTAAAAAAGGTAGCATCCAATATCCCTTGTATTCTGGCTCCTAATATGAGTATCGGCGTTAATCTGATGCTCAAACTTGTATCAGAGGCTGCGCGAATTCTCGGCGATGATTTTGATATTGAGATGGTCGAAACCCATCACAGAATGAAAAAAGACGCACCCAGCGGGACGGCCATGAAGCTCGCTGAAGTTGCCGCTAAGGCTGTTGGAAGAAACCTTTCAGAGGTTGGGATCTTTGAAAGATTCGGAATGACAGGCGCAAGGAGAAAGGACGAGATCGGTGTCCAGACGCTAAGAGGGGGCGATGTAGTGGGAGATCATACGGTTTATTTTTACGGAACAGGTGAAAGGCTGGAAATAACACATAGAGCCACAAGCAGGGATACCTTTGCAACAGGCGCGGTCAAGGGTGCGCTATGGCTAGCCGGAAAGGATGCCGGTCTGTATGATATGCAGGATGTTTTGGGACTAAAGTGAGGCTGGAGATTTTATGTCACTGCTCAAAGAATTAAAGGCAAAGATAGAGGAATTTGAAAAAGATGGCCGTTATTGCATGGGGATAAATCTGACCAGCGATATGGCCTTAGAGGTAAGAAAAGAACTTCGTCACCTATATGGAAGGGATTTGGGAGAAAATCCCGGAATTCTCTTTGGTAAGGAAGTCACATCTATAGATGCCCCTGAACTTGGTTTTGAGGAGTAGAAAGTTTTTTAATCTTAAGGGATGTTGAAATGAGCGGACGCCTTTGTGTGTCTGCTCTTTTTTAACCTTAAAAATTTTCAGGGTCATATCTCCCGCTATATTGATTCCTTCTCGTTGGAGCCGGTTTGTTTTCTGTTTTGCCTGTTCCCTTTCTTGACTTTCGTCTGCATACTGTACTAAGATATCACCGGATGTAGTATGTCGATACCATGATTTTTTGTAATTATTTTGGTATTATACTGCCGTTTTTATCCTCCTTCTTTAATTAATTATTCTGGTATGTTTTGCTGCAAAAAAGAATCCCCAAAGAAACTCAGAAATGTCTAAGGAGTTTTGACGTTGGCTATAGATAGAGCAAAAGTGCAGGCCCTTGCCCAAAAATATTTTATTAAGGGGCAAACTGATAAAGCTATAAAGGAATACCTTCTCCTTTATGAAGATAATCAGAGTGATATGAAGGTGTGCCAGAAACTTGGCGATCTTTATGTTAAAAAGGGCGATAAAGCAAAGGCTCAAAAGTTCCAGGAGATAGTTGCCGAAGATTTCACCTCCAAGGGCTTCTACCTTAAGGCTATAGCCGTTTATAAACAGATCTTAAGGCTGGATCCCAACCTTCTTGAAATTAATATAAAACTGGCAGACCTTTATAATCGTCAGGGCCTGCCTACAGAATCGGTTTCTCAGTATAAGCTTGTGGCCGGTCAGTACGAGAAGGCGGGTAAAGTTAATGAGGCCCTTAACGTCATTGGGATGATGGCGGATATTGATCCTTCTAATGTCATGGTAAGGGTAAAACTTGCCGAGAGATATGTTAAGGAGGGATTGATAGCTAAGGCTTCCGAGCAGATCCTTAAGCTTGGAGATGAATACAAGAAGCAGGGAAAGCCTGAAGACATAATTAAACTTTATGAAAAGTTTGCCGCTCTTGACCAGTCTAATAAAGAAATTTATATAGGGCTTGGAAAGGCCTACACTGAGACGGGAGACTTGGAAAAAGCTCTCT
>JAVVFD010000119.1:0-8103 GCA_032250935.1 bacterium | reverse complement strand
GTGAGAGGACTGAGGGGGCGACCCCTCATCCTACTCGATATGGAGAGAAATAACATGAAAAAGATCTTAGTCGTTCATGGCCCTAACCTGAATATGCTTGGGAAGAGAGAACCTGATCTTTACGGCAGTGAAAGCCTTGACGCCATTAATAGCCGTATCAAGGAAGAGGCTGGTAAGCTTGGGTTGGATATAGACTGCTTCCAGTCAAATGCGGAAGGGGATATTGTCGACCGCATACAACGGGCGCTTGCCGATGTATCGCTTATCATAATTAATCCTGCCGCCTATACACATACAAGCGTTGCTATCAGAGACGCGCTTCTTGCTGTTGACCTGCCCGTTATAGAGGTGCACCTGTCCAACATCCATAAGAGGGAGGACTTCAGGAAAAAATCCCTTGTTGCCGATATAGCCGTCGGTCAGATTGCCGGCTTTGGTTCTTATGGCTATATACTTGCCATCAAGGCAGCTGCCATGGAATTGGTGGCCTTGCAGTAATTAAGTTGTTTTAAGATCTCCTGGATTCACCACAAAGGCACAAAGTACACAAAGTATTAATAAGGTTTTAATTAAGAAATTACTAGCAGGACTCTTTAATGCCTTAATATCTTAACTTTGCGTCCTTTGTGCCTTTGTGGTGAATGATTTTAATGTCGGTTGTGGGCCTTTCTGTCGGTTGCAATGAAGTTTAAAAAGTGCTAATATCGCGATTGGATTATTTATATGGATAAAAGAAGAAGCGCTCTCCATGCATTGATCACTGAGCTGAAGGCAGATGCCTTACTCATTTCCGATATGAACAATGTGAGGTATTTCAGCGGTTTTACGGGCAGTTCGGCATCCATGCTCTGTGTCGGTGAAGCTACGTTTTTTTTAACGGATGGGCGGTATAGGACCCAGGCTTCAGAAGAGGTGAAAGGGGCCGAGATTGTAATATATAAAAGCCTTTTGGATTCGCTTGAGGAGTTGCTTCTTAAACTGAATATCGCCTCGCTTGCCTTTGAGGCTGAAGATATATCTTACGCAAGGTGGAGCGATCTTAAAGACAGGTTTGGCACAATCAAGCTGCTTCCGGTTAAAGAGCAGATAAGAAATATCCGAAGAGTCAAAGAGACAGGCGAGATAGAAATAATAAAAAGAGGGACTTCTTTAGCAAAAGAGACCTTTCTCGCTGTCAGGGATCTGATAAAACCTGGCGCGATAGAGAGCGATATCGCCCTTGCCTTTGAGATTGAGGCCAAAAAGAGAGGGGCAAGCAAGCTTTCTTTTGATATAATAGTCGCCTCAGGCGCGAGATCTGCACTTCCCCATGCATCGCCAACAGACAAGGTGATTATCGATGGCGATCTTGTAGTTGTGGATTTTGGCATTGTTTTGGACGGCTATAGTACGGATGAGACCTGCACCTTTCGTGTTGGAAAGGTAGGGCCTGAGCTCAATGAGATCTATGAAATAGTTAAAGAGGCCCATGACAGGGCTATAGCCCTTGTTAAGCCTGGAGTTAAAGCCGCTGACGTCGATAATTCGGCAAGAAAACATGTTGTAGATAAGGGGTACGGGGATTACTTCATCCACGGCACCGGACATGGCGTAGGGCTTCAGATTCATGAGCTGCCAACTATTTCCGAAAGAAGTGAAGAGCTGCTGGAAGAGGGGATGGTGTTTACCGTTGAGCCCGGTATATATGTGCCGGAACGGGGCGGCGTCAGGATTGAAGACATGATACTTGTAACAGCAGATGGGTGCGAAGTTTTAACCCATTGCAATAAATTTATGTGAGGTTTTTTGTATGTATTCTACACCCGATTTCAGAAAGGGACTTAAAATAGAAATTGACGGCACTCCATATATCATGGTCGATTTTCAACATGTAAAGCCGGGAAAGGGCGGGGCCTTTGTCAGAACAAAGCTTAAAAACCTTCTTAACGGCAAGGTCACTGACAAAACATTCAGGGCTGGAGAAAAAGTCGGCAAGCCCGATATCAAAGAAAGTAGCATGCAATTCCTCTATAGTGACGGAGAGGGATATCACTTCATGAATGTCACTACCTATGATCAGATGCAAATATCTGAAGAACAGGTCGGGGATAGTAAAGATTTTCTTAAAGAAGAGACAATTACTGAGGTGCTTGAGTATAATGGCAAGGTTATAGGTATTGAGCTTCCCAACTTTGTATCGCTGAAAGTAGCGGCTACCGAGCCGGGGCATAAGGGAGATACCGCTACAGGCGGCTCAAAGCCGGCAACGTTAGAAACAGGCGCGGAGGTTAATGTGCCTTTATTTATAAACGAAGGCGATCTTTTGAAGATAGATACGAGAAGCGGTGAATACGTAGAAAGAGTAAAGGCATAAAGGAGCTTACTATGGATATAAAACAGTTAAAGCAGGTTGTAAAAATACTCAAGGACAATGATCTTAATGAAATAGAGATAGAAGATAATGATTCAAGAATTGTGGTAAAGAGCGGAATTGGTCAGGTAGCCGCGCCGCTTATGGCACAACCGGCTGCGCAGCCTCAGGCAGCTTCTGAAGCTGCTGTCGATACTAAAAAACCGGTATCAAAATATGCGGTTATTAAGTCGCCAATGGTAGGGACATTTTACAGGTCTCCATCCCCAGATGCGGAGTTTTATGTTGAAAAGGGGCAGTTTGTAAACAAGGGTCAAACTATTTGTATTGTTGAAGCGATGAAGCTTATGAATGAGATTGAGTCCGATGTAAAGGGGCAGGTCGTGTCCATACTTGTTGAAAACGGACAGCCCGTTGAGTATGGCGAACCTCTCTTCGAGATAGATCCTGAATAATATTTAGTGGTTTTTAAACTAAGGTTTTTAAGCTAGTCATTGGCCTGTTCTAAAATTGTCAAATGATGCCGCTTTATTAAAATTTAAAGGTAAATTATGTTTAATAAGATATTGATTGCTAACAGGGGCGAGATTGCTCTTCGTGTGATTCGTTCATGTAAGGAACTGGGGATAAAGACGGTCGCCGTCCACTCCGATGTCGATGCCGAGGCTTTGCATGTAAAGCTTGCCGATGAAAGTGTATGCATAGGCCCTGCAAATCCCCTTGAGAGTTATCTGAACATTACATCTCTTATGAGCGCTGCGGAGATAACGGATGCCGATGCCATACACCCGGGATACGGCTTTCTTGCTGAAAACGCGGAGTTTAGAGAAGTCTGCGATAACTGCGGCATTAGTTTTATCGGGCCGCGCGCTGAAAATATACGCCTGATGGGAAACAAAGTCAGGGCCAGAGAAGTTATGATAAATGCCGGAGTCCCTACTCTGCCCGGAAGTGACGGGGCGGTAAAGGACGAAAAAGAGGCGCTTAAGCTGGCGAAAGAGATAGGCTTCCCTGTCATAATCAAGGCCTCTGCCGGAGGCGGTGGAAAGGGTATGAAGATAGTCCATAATCCCGCCAGCCTGGGCAATTCCTTTTTAACCACTAAGGCCGAGGCAATGGCCGCCTTTGGTGATGATGAGGTCTATATCGAAAAGTATTGCGAGAGGCCGAGACACGTAGAGATTCAGGTTATGGCCGATACCTATGGCAACGTTATCCACCTCGGTGAGCGGGAGTGTTCCATCCAAAGACGTCATCAAAAGCTCTTGGAGGAAGCTCCTTGCCCTATTATGACCCCTGAACTTAGAAAAAGAATGGGAGATGCTGCAGTTGCTGCTGCAAAGTCTGTAAACTATTCAAATGTCGGCACGGTAGAATTCCTTCTTGAAAATGGAGAGTTCTATTTTATGGAGATGAATACAAGGGTTCAGGTAGAGCATCCCATTACAGAAATGATTACGGGCGTTGATATTGTGACGGAGCAGATACTTTCTGCCGCCGGTCAAAAGCTCAGATATACTCAGGATGATATCGTGCTCAACGGGCATGCTATAGAGTGCAGGGTAAATGCGGAAGATCCTGAAAACTTCCTTCCCTCTCCCGGTAAGGTTACGTATTATCATGTGCCGGGAGGGCTTGGCGTAAGGGTTGATTCAGCGGTATACGATCAGTATGTAATACAGCCTTATTATGATTCGCTTATAGGCAAGGTGATTGTTCATGCGGAAACAAGGCAGGGGGCTATCGAAAGAATGAACCGCTCCCTTGATGAGTATATAATTGAAGGGGTAAAGACTACTATTCCTTTTTTTAAGAAGATCTTTAGGGACCCTGATTTTATCTCCGGGAATACACATACAAAATTTCTGGAGACGCGCAGATAGTTGAATATCTGGAGGTTGATCGTCTCTCCACCTCTTGACGGGGCGTCAAATATGGCTCTTGACGAGGCATTGTTCAACCGGAATGCTACCCCCACATTAAGATTTTATTTCTGGAAGCGTCCTACAATCTCTGTAGGACGCTTCCAGCGTTTAAATGACGACTTCATAGATAAATGCAAGGAAGCATCTATTGACATTGTAAGGCGACCTACCGGCGGCAGAGCAATTTTGCACAACAGTGAACTTACCTACTCTGTTAGCGCGCCTTATTCTATGGTGCCCGAATCTTCGTCTTTGGCCAGCCTTTATACCCTTCTAGCCGAATGGCAGGTAGACTCCCTTGCAGCTATGGGAATCAAGGCATCCCTTGCAGGTAAAAAAGGGGCGGGGCGTCGATACATTGAAAATAATGCATGTTTTTTAAGCTCAACTTCCTTTGAAGTAAATGTGGGCGGCAGGAAGATCTGCGGCAGCGCCCAGAGGCGCGGGAAGAATTATTTTTTGCAACATGGCTCCATTCTGATAGATTATGATTTCGACCTTTTCCCTTCCCTTCTAAAAGCATCCTCAGCGGTCGAAACAGCCTTTACTACACTGAGAAAGGAGGGTTGCCATCTCTCCGAAGCAGGAATAATAGATATTATGAAGTCTGAATTCGAGAAAAAAATTCCCTGCACCCTGCAAGAAGGCGGGCCTTCTCAGGAGGAACTTAAGGAAATGCATCGTCTTGAAACCGCTTATAATGTTTCCTTTAATCGCTTCGGGTTTAATTCCCCGTAGCTTGCTACGCTCTGTCATTCCCGCGAAAGCGGGAATCTAGTCCCTAGCAAACTGGATTCCGGGTCAAGTCCGGAATGACAAACAAATACCGCGTCAGCTTGCTGCGGGGATGTTTAATTCCGGAGAATTAAGCATCGCTCTCAATGCCGTCTGCAGAATCCCTCCGTTTTTGTAATATTCAAGGTCGACAAGAGAATCGAGCCTTAGCTCTACGGTAAAAGTATTTTCATCTCCCTCATCACTGACCGCCTTTACTGTAAGTTCCTGCCCCGGCTTGATATTATCGTCAAGCCCCTCAATGAAGTAAGTCTCCCTGCCGTCAAGGCCGAGCGAACTCCAGAACTCTCCATCCTTGAATTCAAGCGGTAAAACGCCCATGCCGACGAGATTGCTTCTGTGTATACGCTCGAAGCTCCCGGCTATTACCGCCTTTACGCCCAGCAGGTTTGTCCCTTTGGCCGCCCAGTCGCGGCTTGAACCGGTTCCGTATTCCTTCCCGGCCATAACGATGAGCGGTACGTCCCTGGTCCGGTAAATTTGAGCCGCTTCGAATATGGACATAGGTTCTCCCTCTGGAAGGTGTACGGTGTACCCCCCCTCCTTTCCGCCTGCGAGCTGGTTTTTTAGACGGATGTTGCCGAAGGTCCCCCTTATCATTACCTCGTGATTGCCTCGCCTTGATCCGAAGGAATTAAAGTCCTTTGCCTCAATGCCGAGGTTTACCAGATATCTGCCTGCCGGGCTGTCTACAGGTATCGCCCCCGCAGGTGAGATGTGATCGGTAGTTACTGAATCTCCAAGTAGTGCCAGAACCCTTGCGCCTTTAATCTCTTTAATCGGACCTGGCTCAATGGAGAGGTCCATGAAAAATGACGGTTCACGGATATAGCTTGAATCGGGGTCCCAGTCATATATATCTCCTTCAGCTCCTTTGATAGCGTTCCATCTGCTGTTGCCATCAAAGACATGGCTATATTCCTTTTTAAATATGGATGCATTAATAGAACTTGCCATAAGGTCTTCTATATCAGCCTTTGCGGGCCAGACATCCTTTAGATAAACCGGTTTGCCGTCATCGCCTTGCCCCAGAGGGTAGTTAAACAGGTCTATATCTACGCGCCCGGCCAGGGCATAGGCGACAACCAGCATGGGCGAGGCGAGGTAATTGGCCTTGATATGCGGATTTATCCTTCCCTCGAAGTTTCTGTTGCCGCTAAGGACCGAGGCCGCAACAATATTATTAGTCACTATAGAATTTGCCACGTCTTCTGATAGTGGACCGCTGTTTCCTATGCAGGTGGTGCATCCATAGCCAACGACATTGAAGCCCAAGGTTTCAAGCGGTTTTAAAAGTCCCGCCTTTTGAAGATATCCTGTTACTACCTTCGATCCCGGGGCCAGACTGGTTTTGACGTAAGGCATAACGGTAAGCCCCTTTTCCATGGCGTTTTTAGCAAGAAGCCCCGCGCCTATCATTACTGATGGATTACTGGTGTTGGTGCAGCTGGTAATGGCGGCGATAACAACCGATCCGTCAGCAAGGCTTGCTTTTTTGCCTGAAATAACGGTCTCAAACTCGCGCCGACTTTTCATACCGAAAGCTTGGCTAAGATCGGAGGTGAATGCTTTTTCCATATGGCTGACCTTTATCCTGTCTTGCGGGCGTTTGGGGCCGGCTAGAGATGGCTCGACTGTGGACAGGTCGAAATTCAATACATCCGTATATTCAGGATCGGGGGTAAGGTCGTTGCGGAACATCAGTTGCGCCTTGCAGTATCTCTCCACCAGATCAATCGTTTCTTCGCTGCGGCCGGAGAGCCTGAGGTATTTCAGGGTTTCGTCGTCGACGGGGAAAAAGCTGGCCGTTGCGCCGTATTCAGGCGCCATGTTTGCGATCGTTGCTCGATCTGTAAGCGGCAGATGACTGAGGCCTGTGCCGAAAAATTCGACAAACTTTCCCACCACGCCCTGCTTTCTCAGCAGCTGGGTAATTGACAGGACAAGGTCCGTCGCTGTGACCCCCTCTTTTAATTTCCCTCTCAGCTTAACTCCAGCTACATCGGGAATTATCATATAATAAGGCCTGCCTAGCATTACCGCCTCCGCCTCTATCCCGCCGACTCCCCAGCCCAGTACGCCAAGCCCGTTGATCATGGTTGTATGACTGTCCGTTCCGACAAGGCTGTCGGGGCAGGCTGTGATCTCATCTTCTTCCTCTTTTTTAAGGACAACTGAGGCCAGGTATTCAAGGTTGACCTGATGAACGATTCCCGTTGCAGGCGGAACTACCTTGAAGTTATCAAAGGCGCTCCGCCCCCAGTGAAGAAATTGATATCTCTCCATATTTCTTTTGAATTCCATTTCCGTGTTAAATTCAAGGGATTCAGCTGTTCCATAGTGGTCTACCTGAATGGAATGATCCACAACCAGATCGACAGGTATGGTAGGAGTTATCCTCTTCGGGTCGCCGCCCATCCGCTTCATGGCTGAGCGCATCGCGGCAAGGTCGACCAGGGAGGGTACGCCCGTAAAATCCTGAAGGACGACCCTTGAGGGCATGAAAGGGATCTCCCTGCGTGATATCTCCTTTCCTCTCCACCCGGCAAGGGCCTTTACATCGGCCTTCCTTACCGTCTTTCCGTCACACTTTCTTAAAAGGGCCTCCAGAAGGATGCGAAGTGAAAAGGGGAGCCTTTTTATCTCTGCCCCTTCGTTTTTTTCGAGTAACGGTAGAGAGAATATGTTAACGCTGCCCGATTTAGTATCAAGCAGGGTTTTAGTTCCAAAGAGGTTTTTGTGAGACATCTTTAGCTCCATTTTTAATTGAAATTTGAAATACAGCACTAAGGCTAGCCGATCTATTGGTGATAATCAAGCCAAACGGATGCGAAATGTTAGCAACAAATAGAAATGTCCGGTTTTATAACAAATGAAATGAACCTACCCCGATATAAATATTAAACCTTGACAAAAAATATAAAGGGATGTAAGTATGTTTCGTAGTTAAAAGTTAAACAAGAAAATCAGACCTTTGCTCAGAGCAAACCACGGGAAACTGTGGGGCGCAGAGTCACGGGGCTAAATCCCGAT
>JAVVFD010000118.1:0-8126 GCA_032250935.1 bacterium | reverse complement strand
ACTAAGAAAAATGTGCGGGTGGGATGATAATACTCTGGATTTAGTCATTAATAAAAATTATTCATGAGGTGGCCCTGGAGCGATTCCCCCTTCATCTTTACAATATTTAAAGAAATTTGTTATACTCCCAATCTTAAATCTTACTTCAATCCTTCCCGGAGAATTTTTATGGAAAATAGAGTTATAAAGGCTGGTCTCATCGGCTTCGGCACCATTGGAGCCGGCGTTGTCAAGCTGCTGCAGGAAAACAGCACTATTATAACTGAGAGGCTTGGAGCATCTCTTAAGCTTACAAGGATTGCCGACAGGGATATTGAGACTGAAAGGGAAGTTACGCCGGCCAGTGACGTTATTATCTCAAGCGATGCGGCAGACATATTGAATGATCCTGAAATAGAGATTGTAATAGAACTGATAGGCGGTTATGAGCCTGCCAGGAGCTTCGTCATAGAGGCGCTCGAAAAAGGGAAGAGGGTGGTAACGGCAAACAAGGCCCTCTTGGCAGTTCATGGTGAGGAGATATTCGAGAAGGCGCTCAAGACCGGTAATGATATAGGTTTTGAGGCGAGCGTCGGTGGCGGCATACCGGTCATAAAGGCTTTGAAAGAAAGTCTTGCCGCAAACAGGCTCCAGACAATAGACGCCATAATAAACGGCACGGCCAACTACATACTAACGGAGATGACCAATAAGGGGCTTGATTTTGCACCCGTATTGAAAGAGGCGCAGGACCTAGGTTATGCAGAGGCCGACCCCACCTTCGATATAGAGGGGGTAGACAGCGCACATAAGCTTGCCATACTTACATCACTTGCCTTCGGAACGAAGATATCCCTTGAGGACATCCATACGGAAGGGATAAGCGGTATATCCAAACTCGATATTAAGTATGCCACAGAGCTGGGCTATAAGATCAAACTTCTGGCTATCGCCAAGGAGATGGACGGAGAGATAGAGGCGAGGGTAAATCCGACAATGATTCCGGTAACGGCGCTTCTGGCCAATGTGGAAGGAGTCCTTAACGCAGTTTACGTCACCGGCGATGCCATAGGGCCCACCATGTATTATGGGCCGGGGGCCGGAATGATGCCGACTGCCAGCGCCGTTGTGGGAGATATGATTGATCTGGCAAGGGATATAATGAATTCTGTTTCAGGCAGGGTTCCTCCTCTTGCATTCAGGAAGTTAAAAGAGCTTAAGATGCGGGATATGGGACAGGTTGTTTCAAAGTACTACATAAGGTTTTCCATTGTCGACAGTCCCGGCGTTCTTTCCGAGATATCAGGAATATTAGGCGATCATGACATCAGCATCTCTTCCGTCCTCCAGAAAGGGCGGCACGAGGAAAAGGCTGTTCCCCTTGTCATAATCACCCACGAGGCCAGTGAAAAGAATATAAGGGACGCCCTTCATAAGATAGACAAGCTGGATGTGGTGATGGATAGTTCAAAAGTCATTAGAATAGAGGACAAGCTTTCATGAAGGTGCTGGTGGTAGGTGGTGGAGGAAGAGAGCATGCCCTGGTCTGGAAGATAAGCCAGAGCCCTAAGGTGGACAAAGTTTATTGCGCGCCCGGCAATGCAGGGATTGCCGATATGGCCGGGATTGTAGACATCTCGGCAAGTGACATAGACGGTCTTGCACGTTTTGCAGAAGGGGAGGGGATAGACCTTACCGTCGTTGGCCCCGAAGTTCCCCTAACCATGGGGATTGTAGACCTCTTTGAAAAAAAGGGGCTTAAGATCTTCGGGCCTTCAAAGGCGGCTGCCGAGATGGAGGGGAGCAAGGCCTTTTCAAAGACTATCATGAAGAAATATAATGTCCCTACCGCTGCCTACGAGACCTTTACCTCGCAGGATGAGGCCTTTGCTTATATTGACAAGCTGGGCGCGCCGATAGTGGTAAAGGCCGATGGTTTAGCTGCCGGGAAGGGAGTAACTGTCGCTCAAACCGCGAATGAAGCTAAGGATGCCGTAAGGGATATGATGGAGGACAGGAGCTTCGGTTCTGCCGGTGAAATGGTAGTGATAGAGGAGTTCATGAAGGGGGAAGAGGCCTCATATCTCGTCTTTTCCGATGGTAAAAATATCGTTCCGCTCTCGACATCTCAGGATCATAAGGCCGTCTTCGACGGAGATAAGGGACCAAATACCGGCGGGATGGGGGCATACTCGCCTGCGCCTGTAGTTACTCCCGAGATAGAGAAAGAGGTGCTTGAAAAAATAATAAGGCCCACAATTGACGGTATGGCTGCCGAAGGGAAGACCTATAAAGGGATACTCTACGCAGGACTCATGATTACCGATGAAGGGCCGAAGACGGTTGAATTTAACTGCCGCTTCGGCGACCCTGAGTGCCAGCCCATACTTATGAGAATGAAGAGCGATATTATCCCTGTTATAGAGGCTGCAATCGAAGGCAGCCTTGATTCGGTAGAGATAGAGTGGGAAGAGAGGGCCACAGTGGCTGTTGTTATGGCGGCGGGAGGTTATCCTGGAAGCTACGAAAAGGGGAAGGTCATAACTGGTCTTGAATCCCTTAAGGATGAAAAGGATCTCTTCGTCTTCCATGCCGGAACGAGTCTCAAAGATGGACAGGTGGTGACAAACGGAGGCAGGGTGCTTGCAGTTACGGCCCTTGGCGACGGGGTCGAAGAGGCGATAGGCAGGGCCTATGAGGCGGTTGATAAAATATCCTGGGATGGCGTATTTTTCAGGACAGACATCGGGAAAAAAGCATTAGTGAGGTTATAGGTTATGGGAAATGAAGCAAAGGTGCTGATAATGATGGGGTCGGATTCAGATCTGCCTATAATGGAGGAGGCTGCAAGTGCCCTCAAGGAGTTCGGGATAGGCTATAAAATAACAGTTGCCTCGGCACACCGTACGCCCGAGCGGGCTATAAAACTTTCTTCAGAGGCAAGAGCCAACGGGATAGAGGTGATTATTGCCGGCGCCGGTGCAGCGGCCCATTTAGCAGGGGTGCTTGCTGCAAAGACGACTCTGCCCGTTATAGGCGTGCCGATAGATGCAACTCCATTAAACGGTCTGGATGCACTTTTATCCACCGTTCAGATGCCCGGCGGTATACCGGTCGCATCCATGGCGATAGGGAAGGCGGGAGCAAGGAATGCGGGGATTTTTGCTGCCGAAATACTCTCAATAAAATACCCCGACATAGCAGATAAACTGGCGGCTTTTCGCAAAGATATGGCGGAAAAGGTCGAAAGGAAGGCTGAGGCGGTTGAACAGGCAAGTAACGGCTAAAAAAGGCGTCATGCCGCAAACGGGTCAGGCGCCACGGCAGATGATCATTTAAACCTGTAACGAGACTGTATGCCCGGCATACAGTCTCAGGTCAGGCAACCTCTTTGTGAAGCGTCTCTTCGCTTGTTTCGTCTTTGTGCTTGCAGCGTTCACAGCTATGCTCAACCGTTCTTCCGCACATGAGGCAGTTTATGTCGCCCCTGTACATCCTCATAGGCCCGCCGCAATGCTTGCACCTTAGCATTTCGCTTTTTTTGTTTTCGTTTTTCATAGTCATCCCCCTTTTTAAGTTTGGATAAGATTATTCCTGAAAAGTTTCAGCAATATAAAATTATCAATTAAAAAAAGCTTTTGCGCGACGCATATTGCTTTTCTTGCGTCATATATTGCTAAAGCGTATTTTTACCCGGGTCATTGATTTAGAACCTATGTTTAGCCCCGTTTTTATTTGACTAAATAATGTCCGTAAAATAGAATCTATCGTTCTTAATCAAGCGAAGGAGATTTAGATGAGGTATTCACAAAGTTTCATTCCCACCCTGAAGGAGACCCCTTCCGATGCCGAGGTTATAAGTCATCAGCTTATGCTAAGGGGCGGGTATATAAAAAAAGCTGCCGCAGGGATATACAGCTACCTGCCACTTGGATTTAAGGTGCTTAAAAAGGTGGAGGCAATTGTCAGGGAAGAGATGGAGAGGGCGGGAGCGCAGGAAATCCTTATGCCTATGGTTACCCCCGCCGAGCTCTGGCAAAAAAGCGGCAGGTGGGATATATACGGCAAGGAGCTTTTGCGTCTAAAAGACAGGCACGACAGGGATTTTTGCCTCGGTCCGACTCATGAAGAGGTTGTTACTGAGCTGGTTGGAAACTATGTCCGTTCCTACCGCGACCTCCCTTTGAATATATTCCAGGTCCAGACAAAGTTCAGGGATGAGGTAAGGCCGCGTTTCGGTCTCATGAGGGGAAGGGAGTTTGTTATGAAGGACGCCTACTCCTTTCATACCACCGATGAGGATGCAGAGAGAGAGTATCAAAACATGTTCGAGACCTACAAGCGTATATTTGCACGCTGCGGTCTTAAATTCAGGGCCGTCGAGGCGGACAGCGGCGCCATAGGAGGCAACTTCTCCCATGAATTTGTAGTCCTTGCCGAATCGGGTGAGGATGCGGTAGCCTCCTGCTCTGCCTGTGATTATGCGGCAAATGTGGAGAAGGCGGCGGCAAAGAGCAAGAGAAATCCACCTTCCCATAGGGTTGCGCCGCTTGATATTGAGCATCTCTCCACTCCGGGAAGGAAGACGGTTGAAGAGGTGACGGCATTTATGAAGGTAGCCGCTGAGCAACTTGTAAAGACGCTTGTCTACCTGGCAGACGGCAATCCGGTAGTCGCCCTTGTGAGGGGAGATCATGAACTTAATGAGGTCAAATTCAAAAATGTCCTGAATTGCAATGATCTCGAGCTTGCAGATGCAGCTGCTGTTGTAAAGGTGACTAAGTCCGCTCCCGGTTTTGCCGGGCCGGTTGGCCTGGAAGGGGTCAAGATATATGCAGACCACTCGGTTGAGGTTATGGACAACTTCGTTACAGGCGGCAATGAGAAGGATGTTCACCTCAAGAATGTGAATATCAAGGATTTTATCGCTGAAGGTTTTTATGACCTAAGAAGCGTTATTCATGGAGACGAATGCCCTAAATGCAACGGAACCCTTGAAATACACAGGGGGATCGAAGTTGGTCATATCTTCAAATTGGGAACGAAATATGCGGAGGCTATGGATGCCACTTTTCTTGATTCAGACGGAGTAGAAAAGCCGATTGTTATGGGTTGCTACGGAATAGGGGTGGGCAGAACTGCCGCCGCCGCCATTGAGCAGAATAATGACGAAAGCGGCATTATCTGGCCTATGCCGCTCACGCCTTATGAGGTCATAATAACGGCGGTAAATCCTAAGGACGAAGAGATAAGGAATGCATCTGAGGCGATATATGCCGAGCTTCAGGAAAAGGGGATAGAGGTTCTTCTCGACGACAGGGACGAAAGGCCGGGCGTTAAATTTAAGGATGCAGACCTCCTGGGTATACCCGTTAGGCTCACGCTCGGTGCAAGAAGCCTTAAGGAGGGGAATGTAGAGCTCAAACTGCGCAGGGATAAGGAGTCATCTAATGTAAGACTTGGCGATGCGGCTGCTGAGGTTGAAAGGATTGTAAAAGAGGCGCTTAAATAATATCCACGATTCAGATTTTTTCAAGGCCCGCTTCAAAGGACATTTGAAGCGGGCTTATTTATTGACAGCCATATTGCCCAGGGTCAATTCCAGCCTTTTTGCAAATTTATCCCTGTCGGCATCGCTTATCTTCTTTGGTCCCCTTGTTCGCCCTCCTGTTCTGCGAACCTTTTTTGCCAAATGCCTTCCCATTAAGCGCTGATCTATTGAGCCCTCTTTGAAGGCATGGCACTTTGAGTCCAGAACCTTTGCCTTTTTACCAAGGGCCAGTGCGGCAAGGCCCGTATCGTTGGTCAGTAGTATGTTGCCCTCTTGCAGGAGGTTGAATATGGCGAAATCGGCAGCATCCATACCATCGGATACCTTCAGTATCTCGACTCCTTTGGCAGATTCAAAGCGGTCCAGGTTCTGGGTCATATTCCCGGCAACAATCGTCTTGATCCCAAGGACGGTAGCGATCTCAACTGCAATGGCGGTGTGAGGGAAACCGTCTGAATCTATATATAGAGTTATGGTTGGCATATCATTTATGTCTTCATTTAAAGCGGGTTGATCAGGCTTGGCTCGGATATGAGTTTATTGTCCTAGATGCCGTCCAGATCTGCAATGAAAAAGTTTACTGCCTCATATCTATGTCCACTTCAGCTCATTTAGAGATTGACAGGTTGTTGCCGGGAACCTTAAACTTATCCACTGAATTTTGAAAAAGATAAGGGGAAATTGATTGATTTTGAAGAAGGAAGATGTTGAATCAACTGAAGAAAAATCTACTCACCGTCTTAAGGCATTCGGCAGAAAGATGGTAAAGCTCTCAGCGACTCAAAAAGCTTTTCTGGAAGAGCTTCTGCCAGACTTTCAGATCCCTTTTAAGCCGGGCATTATCGATCCCGCCGCCTGTTTCTCAGTCAGTGGCCCGCTCCATCTCGAAATAGGGTTCGGTGGCGGCGAGTATACCGCTGCCCTTGCCGCAGCATGCCCACGTCACAGGATTATCGGCTGCGAGATATTTCTGAACGGCATAGCCTCTCTTCTTAAAAAGATTGAGGCTGAAGGACTTGAAAATATAAGGATTATCCATGGTAGTGCCATCATCGCCCTGGAAGAGATGTTTGCCAATGAGACCTTTGATTTTATACATATAAATCATCCCGATCCCTGGCCGAAAAAAAGGCATCTAAGGCGGCGTCTTATTCAGCCCGAAATGGTGGAGACCCTTTCAAGGGTGCTGAAGCCGGGAGGAGAAGTATGGCTCTCTACTGATGTTGCCGAATATCTTGAATGGATGGCCGGTTGTTTCGGTTTATCAAAAGAGCTTGAATTCATTAAGACGGATGGAAGGTTTTTAGATAGTCTTCAAGAGGATAAGCTGAGCACAAGATATGAGAGGCGTGGCCTTGCAGCCGGAAGAGGGACGGGGCATCTGCGATATCGGAAGATTGGCTGATTTCGGTGTTTGTTAGGCCTGCAAATTATTAAAAGTTCAGAATGAGAAAGTTGACTATTATGTATATAAAGAGTTGGTGTTTTAGATTGTTTTTATCCGCGTTCTAGGGAGTTGCTCAATTGCCTAATGAATGCTTATTTTAAGCACTACAGGAAGCGCTCCCCACTCTTCAAACATCTCTTCCATGACTATAACTTGCAAGCATGATTTTTCCAATTTTATTCTCACCTTGATGTGTGTGGGCGCATGTTCTCTTTATTGTGCCTCCACCTTATAAAAAGGCTGCAACACCGATAATTTTAAAGCTTGCCATCGGGATAAATGGTTTGACAAAAATGGGCCTTATGGGCTATTTTATAAGGCTTTAATGGAGGTGGGAATGGCTGATAAAAAGCTTACATATGCCGAGGCGGGCGTCGATATAGAAGAGGGGAATCGTTTTGTTAACCTCATAAAGCCGATGGTTAAAAAAACCTTCAGACCTGAGGTGCTGACGGGGCTTGGCGGTTTCGGCGGCCTCTTTGAGCTGCAGTCCGGTAAATATAAAGAGCCCGTTCTTGTTTCTTCTACCGACGGTGTGGGAACAAAGCTTAAGCTGGCATTCATGTGCGATATACATGACAGCGTAGGCATTGACCTCGTGGCGATGTGCGTCAACGATATACTCGTTCAGGGAGCAGAGCCTCTCTTTTTTCTCGATTACTTTGCGACAAGCGCCTTGAAGCCTGAAAGCGCAGCCTTGGTTGTTGAAGGGATAGCAAAGGGATGCAGCCTGGCAGGCTGTGCCCTTATAGGCGGTGAAACTGCCGAAATGCCCGGTTTCTATGCCGAGGGGGAGTATGATCTCTCGGGGTTTTCTGTAGGCGTTGCAGATAAAAGCAAGATAGTGGACGGCTCGAAGATACGCGCCGGAGACGTCGTCATCGGCCTTAAATCAAGCGGCCTTCACAGTAACGGTTATTCCCTGGCGAGGAAGGTCATATTCGATCGGCTTGGCCTTGATAAAGATGCAGCCTTTGAAGATGAGGGTCAAACCATAGGCGAAACGCTTTTAACCCCTACAAGAATTTATGTGAAGGCTGTCCTGCCGCTTCTCGATAAATTCAGGATTAACGGCATGGCCCACATAACCGGCGGCGGCCTCCTTGAAAATATTCCGAGGATATTGCCCGATGGCCTCGATGTTGTAAT
>JAVVFD010000117.1:0-8288 GCA_032250935.1 bacterium | reverse complement strand
TGTGGGTATTCCCATCTAAAACATACTTCTTCTTTGCAATAGAATTCAAGCGCTCCAGCTTTTCATTATCCATAAATTCCTTGGGCGTATTGCAATTAAGAAGAAACTCCCTCTCTTCTCTAACTTCATTTAGCTTTCTTTCAAATTCATCGTCCATTTCAAGAAGTTTTTTATTGTCAGGTCCCTTTCCTGTAGCAATAGACAGCTTCTTATTCAGGTAATCTTTTTCAATGATTTGGGCGATAAGGTCGAACCTCGTTTTGACAAGTTCAATCCTGTCAAAGATCGTCTCCAGCTTAGTGCTCTTATCTACTACATGTTCAGGAGTTGTAATCTTGCCGACATCGTGCATCCAGGCGGCGAGCTTCAGCTCCTCCATTTCATCTTCATTAAAATGAACGCTGGCAAAGGGTCCTTTTTTCATCCCGTTTATTTTTTCCGCTATCATCATAGTAAGGTCGACAACCCTGCTGAAATGACCGGCAGTATATGGGGACTTCTCATCAATTGCCGTAGCTATGCTCTTGATGAATGAATACAGCAGGTCCCTCAAATCCTGGACCAGCTCTGCATTTGTGAGGGCTACAGCAGCCTGCGAGGCGAGAGAGCCGATTAGATCAACATATTCCGTAGAAAAAGATACTATCTGATCGGTATCTATATCCTTGGCATTGAGGAGCTGCAGCACGCCTATGATATCGTTTTCGTGGTTTCTCATAGCTATAACCAGCATCGATTTGGAGCGATAGCCCGTAGCTTCATCATATTTCCTGGGCCCGGTAAAATCGAAACCCTCAGCTTCATATACGTCCGGGATATTCACTACATCACCAGTCAGGGCGCAATAGGAAGAGACGTTTGAGTAGTTCGGCTTGCCATCAACCTCAAGCGGGACAGGCGGAAGCGTCACCTCTATACCGCTCGTCCCTCCCATCCTTGTGTTCATGGTATCGTTCTGCAATATCTGGAACTTGAGAAAGTGTTTGCTGTCGTCAACGAGGTACAGAGTCCCCGCATCGGCACAGGTTAACTCTCTCGCCGCATCGACGATCATTTCAAGAAGGATATCAATATTTTTTTCAATGGAGAGGGCCAGCCCTATATTTGCCAGCTGTTCTATATGTGAAAGCTGATAATCTGCATATTCCTTGACCTCCCTTTCTACGGTCATAAGCACCTTGTTAAGGCGTTTATCCTCCTGAGAAAGCTTACCGTTTCTAAACAGGGCTGCATTTGTTTTTTTGCTCATTTCTTCCTCCCATTACTAAAGAAAACAATAATAATTAATCATTCAATCATTCACCTTCCCCTGAAGATGCCGACTTAAAAGGGGTGTGACTTAATAGGATATCATTTTATTCAGGTATTTCTCCAACCCTTATATCGGAAACAAAGACCTCGTCAACAGCGTTCAGCATCGTATAGACTTCCGTCCCTGTGCTGTCCACACTATATTCAAACAAAAAAGTCCGACTTCATCAACTGAAATCGGACTTTAAAATACATTTCACGCCAGCAGTTATTCATGTAAGGATACTGATTAATCTCCATCATAACCAACAAACTCGTCGCTCCAGTCTCTGGAGTCCGATTCGCCGCTCCAGGGTTTTTTGCCGTAAAACTTGACGCCTTCAGTTTCCGCCCCTTCAAAGACCGCACCCTGGGCCATAACCTGCCTCATATCGCAGTTTACGAGTACGGCCCCTGTAAAGTTGCAATCCTGGACCTCCGAACCTTTTAGAGAGGAATTAGATATATCTGTGTTTTTAAAACTCGCCCGGGGAAATATTGACCTTAGAATCTGTGCTCCATCCATGCGGGCGCCTTCAAATATGGCTCCCTCCCCTTCCATCCTGAATATGGAGGCATCGGAGAGTTTTGCTGAACTAAAGTCAGCGTTGGAGATATCCCCACGTTGCAAAAAGGCATCCTCCATTTCAGCGCCTGAGAAATCTGTTCCCCTGGCAAATATTTCAGCCATGAACGCTCCCGTGAGGTTGCAGCCGGAAAGGTTTGAACGGTCCAGCCGGGAACCGGTCAGGGTTGCGCCACCTAGATCTGCCCCCTTAAAATCTATATCGGAGAGATCTATAAAGCTTATATCCTCATCTGCAAGAGACTCTCCCCTTTCTATTTTACTTAAGACTTCTTCTCTATCCATCTTACCTGCCCGCATAATTAAATTTCAGACTGAATATTAACACAAACCAATAAGAACCGTAAAGCTGTTGTGCAAACATAAGGGGTTTCATAGAGATAATGAATCATTCCTGTGATATATTTACTTTAAACCTCCAGTCCGGTTATAAACATGCAAAGACGGTCATTAAGCACATACATTGGCATATACCTTGTCTCTACTGCAGGGCTCACCTATGAGATAAGTCTTACCCGCCTCTTCTCACTCATGCAGGGATACCACTTTGCATTTATGGTGATCAGTATAGCGCTGATAGGCATAAGCGCCGGAGGGGCGCTGCTCATGCCAGTACCTTGGAGTAAAAAGTTCCATGCAGAGAGGTTTCATGCAACCTTGGCAGGCCTCTTTTCCATTAGCTCCCTGCTTTGTTTCATTGCGGCAAACCACTTGCTCTTCGACCCTGTAAGGGCTGCATGGAGCAAGGCAGAGTTCCTGAAGATCTTAATGCAATACATCTTTCTCTCGGCGCCCTTCATATGCGCAGGGATGATCATATCCTCGGCAATGAAGTCCATGCCGGACAGGATACACAGGATATATCTCTTTGACCTGGCCGGTGCAGCCACCGGATGCATTCTGGTATTACTTCTTTTAAATTATGCCGGTGGCGAAGGGGCTATTATCATCTCTTCCTTTCTTGCACTTGCCGCCTCCCTTGTCTTCCATCTGCCAGGCGGCATAAGAAGTATGATAATACCTTTTATAGCTTTCACATTGCTCATATCTATTATACTTATACCAGGCCGCCTCATGGAGCCTAAGATCTCTCCATACATGAGCCTCTCATCTGCACTGAACTTCCCGGGAGGCCGCATTATTGAAACTATCAACTCTCCTTCAGGCAGGCTTGACATTATCGACAGCCCCGCCGTTCGCTCCGCTCCCGGCATCAGCCTTGGCTACACGAAATCACTGCCCCCACAGATCGGCTTCACTATTAACGGGGGAGGTCTTAGAACCGTTACTAGCAATAAGGGAGACCTCTCATTTTTAAGACACCTACCCATGTCGCTGCCATTTAGCATCATAGACAGAGGTGACAGCTTCATCGTAGATGCCGGCGGCGGAATGGGCCTGCTCTTAGCCATGGAACTGGGTAACGGGCCGGTATCCGGCTCCGAGACAAGAGGCGTCATAATGGATGCCATGAACGGGAGCCTCGCCCCTTTTTCCGGGTCGCTTTACGAGAGCACAGGGATAAGGCATGGTGCAGGAAGGCACGTCCTCAAGGAGATGGACCGCAGCTTTGATACTATCCATATCCAGCTTACCGACACCCTGGGATCCTCTTCTTCGGGCATAGGGGGGCTACAGGAGTCTTACGACCTGACGTCGGAGGCATTCACCGAATATCTCGATCACCTGAATGATGGAGGCCTTATTTCTGCCAGCATCTACCTCCTTCCTCCGCCAAGAGGGGAGCTGAAACTTCTCTCTACCATAGTAGCGACGCTGGAAAGAGTTTCAAGCCTTGAGGCGGGAAAGAGCATCGCCGCTATAAGGAGCTGGGGGGTAGCGACAATATTGGTAAAGAAGGGGTTCTTTAATGACGACGAGGTTTTAAGGATTAAGCATTTCTGCAAGAAAAAGGGTTTTGACCTTATTTGGTATCCCGGCATGAAGAGAGAAGAAGCGAATATCTACAACCGCTTTGAGACGCCTGTCTACCAAGATCTCTTCAGGAGAATAATAGAAAAGGAGGGCAGGGAGACCTTCCTGGATGAATACCTCTTCAACCTCTCCCCCGCAACGGACGACAGCCCTTTTTTCTGGCAGACATTCAAGATGAGCCGGATGAGAGAGACCTATGAAACGGCCGGGGCAAAGTGGGGAATATTGATTGAGGGAGGGTATCTCCTCCCCATAGTTTTTATTCAAGCTCTCATTGCAAGTCTCATTCTTATTATAACGCCGCTCCTCATCTCAAAGGAACGCAGGTCGCCATTTGGCGCCCTCATCCCAACATCCATCTATTTTGCCGCTATAGGCATAGGCTTTATGTTCCTTGAAATAACGCTTATGCAGAAACTGATCCCCGCCCTTGGCGAGCCTGTTTACGCCTTATCGGCGGTCCTGTTTTCCATCCTTATCTCTTCCGGGCTGGGAAGTTATATATCGGGGCGTTACCGGCTAATAAGGGGAAATGTAAGCGGGCTACTGATTTTCCTTCCCCTTTTGATCCTTCTTTATGGTTTTGCCGTCGGCTGGGTGGTTGAGGCCATCTCAAGCCCTCCACTCTTAATAAGGTTTGCATTGACCTTCCTGTTCCTCCTGCCGCTGGGGATGATGATGGGCATCCCCTTTCCGACGGGCATGACGCTTCTGGGTGAAAGAGATGAGGGACTCATCCCATGGGCATGGTGCGTCAACGGTTCATTCTCAGTCGTCAGTTCCATACTTGCCATGATGATAGCTATAGGCTTTGGATATTCTACAGTACTCTTCCTTGCGGCCTGTAGCTATGCGATAGCCTGGGCTGCCTTTATGAGGCTGCGGAAAATCAGATGATTCAGGGCGTCACTTTCTCTCTTCAAGCATCTTCCCTGTCATCGGCACGAAGACGACTCCCGATATATGTTCAACGTCCATACGAGCCTTCAGCTTCCTGGCAAGTGTCAGGGTCTGGTAGTAGGTGGTGCTGCCGAGGGGGATGATGAGCCTCCCTCCCTCTTTGAGCTGATTGATGAGAGGCGGCGGTATGTGATTAGCGGCTGCCGTCACGATAACTGCGTCAAAAGGCCCCTCCTCCTCCCAGCCGTAGTAGCCGTCGCCGTATCTGACCTTGACCTTTTCATAGCCGAGACTTTTAAGCCTTTCTGCGGCTGACTTTGCGAGCCCCTCTCTTATTTCAATGCTCCTCACCTCCATACCCATCTCGGCAAGTATGGCTGCCTGGTATCCCGATCCGGTCCCGACCTCCAGCGCCCTCATCCCCGCGCTTAGTTCGAGTTTTTCCGTCATGAGGGCAACTATATATGGCTGGGAGATGGTCTGTCCCTCCTCGATGGGAAGGGGGTGGTCCGAATAGCTTGCCCGCCTCGATTCAGGAGGGATAAAGAGGTGCCGCTCGACTCCCCTCATGGCGGCAAGCACCCTTTCATCGGATACCCCTCTCCCGGCTATATCCTTTTCAACCATCAGCATACGAGCTTTAAAATATGGGTCCTCTTCTGCAAGGGCCGTGGGCACGAAGTAAAGAGCCGGTATAAGGAGGCAAAAAAGGAGGCATAATTGTTTGAGCATTCTCTTATCCTTTTTCAATTAGATGTGTATATAAAAGGTAGCATACAGACGCTCTGGAGTCAAAATCTGCTGTTTTAAATATTAGTTTCGGCGATGGGGCTTACCCGAACATCGACAAGCTAAATGTTATAAAGTTAAACTTCCTTAAGTATTATAAAGCTCCCGCACCCCTTGCAGACAAACCTGTCTTTAATTGAATAGACAGCAAGCCTCTTCCTGGAACATTTAGGGCATGTGACACTGTGCAGCTTTCCCCTGAGGTTTATAAGTACGACAAGGGCCAGCATATCTATACCGTAAGTAGCTGCGATAAGTGGGATTCCGACAAGCGCTCCTATTATGGTAACTGTAAAAAGAATGCCTGCAAGGTATAATACAAGGGAGACAAGGAGTATGGGGAGGGCAAGTATGGCTCGCAGCATACTGTAAACAACGCGAGTCTTTCCTCCGCTCACCTCGACGGTAAAATCCGGCTCGTGCTCTTCCTCCCCTACCCTGTCTTCCATAGGTTTAATTATTCCTCTCTCTTTTTCATTTCTTATTATATTTCTTCAAACAATGCTTTTCCAGTTTATTGGAAGGATTATATGTTGTACTCTAAAATGAAGAATAATATAAATAAAACTCCTGGCCCCCCTCACTCATGCCTCTCCCACTAGGGGAGAGGGCATGAATAACACAATTTTATAAATGAGAACATACCTATCCATAAACAACTTCTGGAAGGCCGCACTATTGGGGGCAGTTATGACTATACTGTCTGCGCCGAGAATCCTGAGCAGCGGGGTACTGCCCGTTCAGTTTATAATATCGGCATTTGCCGGACTGACCTTAGTGGCAGCTATGGCTACCGCCTGGGGCAGGAGTGCCGGCATGAAGGGCCTTTTCCCTCCGCGCTTCATAGTTTTGCGCGGTCTTCTACTGGCTTTCATATTGTTAATCATACTCCTTCCGATAAAGATATTTTGGTTTAACCCGCTTCTTTATTCAGCAGTTGAGCAGACAGGAAATGGAGCTGCTCTGAGATTACTTTTCCCCGATACCTTCATTTCAGGTGTCGCCTTGATGCTGTGGGTCATGAGTTTTGAAGCGCTTTTCTTCAGGGCGGCAGCTATGTCCTTTTTTGCCCGCTTGACGAACAGACTATCAGTCGCCCTCGTACTTTCTGCAATGCTGCGTGTCTTTGTTACATGGTTGAAGATAAGCGAGATCGGGGTAGAAGACGGACTGTTTTTGATACTCTCCCATGCAGCTATAATAAATCTACTGTCTTGTCTCATGTTCGCGCGTTACGGGCTTCCTGCGCCCATGCTTTTTGCCGGGGGGCTGGCTATGTATCGCTGGGTATTTATATGGGGATGATCAAATAAATATCTACAATCAATGAATGTAGCCTCAGCCTAAAGCTTCTATATAAAAAAGCCCTTTTTGGTTTAAAAAAGTCTATGTTTATATATTTCCCCTGCTGAGGAACTGCAACCAGTCCGACACCCGGTTTTTTTCTGCCCCTGATAAGATGTAAGCTGCTTGTGCCGTATTTATCCCACAGATAAGCCAAAAATACTTAAGCCTACTTGACAAGCAAGAAAACAGTAACTATTATTTTTTTTTAGACGGGGAAAAATAAAAACAGGAGGTTATCAAATGGCTATCGTTAAGTGGGACCCTTTCAGGGATATTGTTACATTAAGGGACAGGATGGACAGGCTCTTTGAAGACAGCATGATCAAGGCAAGGGGCGGTGAAGATGAATTCGGCACCTCTGCCTGGATGCCTTCAGTGGATATTTACGAAACGGAAAAGGACCTTGTCATCAAAGCCGAGATCCCAGGCATAGACAAGAAAGATGTATCTATCAATATAAAGGATAACAGGTTGACGTTAAAGGGAGAAAGAAAGTTTGAAAAAGATGTCCAAGAGGAGAGCTATCATAGGATGGAATGCTCCTATGGCACTTTTCAACGCACATTCACCTTGCCGACTACAGTCGATCAGGACAAAATCTCGGCCAATTTTAAAAACGGGATGATCGAGGTAACTCTTCCGAAAAAGGAAGAGACAAAACCAAAGCAAATCGAAATCAAAGGATAAGACACCCAGGGGAGCTCAACAACGCCGGGCAACTTTTTGCCCGGCGCAACTATCAACCTGCCCCCCATAACAAAGTTCAATACTCTACAAAAAAAACCAAACAAAGGCCGTCCATTTGGACGGCCTTTGTAGTTTAAACAACAAGGTTTAAATCAAACCCTGAATCTGTCTGCGATCTTCTGGATATCGTAGTCGCCTTTTCCACCCTGGCTCTCGATAAGACCATCAATCTTCTCAATAAGGGTCGGCTTCCTCTCCTGGAAGTATACACCCATAAGGTCCCTTGCCTCCGGCCCCATGGCGATCTCAAGGGCCTTTATCCTGCTGTCTGGCTTATAGCCTTCGGGGAGAGGCTTGGTGCTCTCCTTGTAGGATGCGGCTGTATTGATGCTGTTGAACGTAGGGCATGGAGAAAGTATATTCACGTAGGCAAAACCTTCGTGCTCTATCGCCTGCTGGATTATCTCTGCACATTCCTTCGGTTTACCGGCAAATGCCTGGGCAACGAAGGTCGCGCCGTAGGTAAGTGCAAGGGCGATGGGATTGATCGGATTATCAAAGCTGCCGTGAGGCGTAGTCTTTGTCTTCATCCCCTCCGTGCTCGTCGGAGATACCTGGCACTTGGTAAGGCCGTATACGGAGTTATCCATCATGATGTAGGTAATGTCAGTATTCTTCCTTGCAGTATGCGGGAAGTGCCCACCACCGATAGAGAGGCCGTCACCGTCGCCACCTACACAGATAACCTCGAGCT
>JAVVFD010000116.1:0-8342 GCA_032250935.1 bacterium | reverse complement strand
CAATGTTTTTCATCCCTGTGGTTATTTTATTTTAAATGAATGGCGCCTATTTTATTTTATTTCATGAGGTGGCCCTGGGGAACCCCCACAGAATCCTTGACAAATAAGGGAAAATCCCTATCATAAGGGGAGTGCCGGAGTGGTGAAACTGGTAGACGCACTGGACTCAAAATCCAGCGAGGGCAACTTCGTGTCGGTTCGATTCCGACCTCCGGCACCATTTATACAACCAAAGTGATCAAATATGCTTTGAATTGTAATATTAATTCATATCATCCTTTTCTTTCCAGTACACTTACTCTCAACATTTGAAATCACTGAATTTCGTTGAAATCACCACCCCTGGATATAAAATCTGAAACACAAACACTCTCGATTTTTTTAAGAGAAATTACACTCACGCGCTCCCCTCAATTTACCCCGATCAGGGCATTCTTTTAACCTTTTGATACTGATATTATCCCTCCATGCGATTAGCCATAGTTGAAGATGATCTTTGTCTCCTGGAAAGCATGAAACTAATTCTGGGTGGCGAAGGATATTGGAAGGTCGTGGGAGCCTTTAGCTCCGCTGAAGAGATGCTGGAAAAGCTGGATGCAACTTCACCTGATTTAATGCTTGTCGACATAAAGCTGCCGGGTATCTCGGGGGTCGAGCTTATAAAAAAAATCAAGGCGGCAAAGCCTCTCATTGATATTGTTGTTTTTTCGGGCTTTACAGACAGGACAACCGTCTTTTCTGCCCTCAAGGCCGGAGCCTGCGGCTTTATTCGTAAAGGTTCCAGCCCCAGGGAGATCATAGAGGAGCTTCAAACCCTTTCCTATGGGGGGGCCCCTATGAGCCCAGAGATTGTCCGCCTGCTTGTTAATAATATACAGGAGTCTTATACAGATGTCAGCGATTTCCTTAGCAAGCGGGAAGGGGAGATCCTTAAGGGAGTTGATGAAGGGCTTTCATACAGCGAAATTGGTAACAAGCTCTGTATAAGCCCCCATACGGTACATTCCCACATCAAGAATATATACGGGAAGCTTGAGGCTAGCAGCAGAAAAGATGCCATACTAAAGGCGAGAAGAAAAGGGATCATTTAAGGGCCATCTGCTGTAATACCCTGAATATCCCCCGTCAGGGCAATTGCACTCCCCTTCAAACTTATTTATCATAAATTTTTTACCATTTTATTGGCAAAGAGTTCCTTCTTAAACTGAGATTGATCTCATGGAGAAAACCTGATGCACCGATTTCTTATAGTTGATGATAATGCGATTGAAAGGACCCTTTACGAAACCATAATCAATTATCATTTTGATTCTCCTCGCGTAGACTTTGCCGTAAATGGCCTGGAGGCGTTAAGTAAGAGCAATAACAATGAATATGATGTAATTATCGTTGATATCGAAATGCCGCTGATGAATGGTATAACCTTTTTCCAGCAATTGAGAAAGAGCTCGCCCCAAAAGGCTGAAAATGTCATTTTCTCTTCCGCTAACATTGATAACCATAGAAGAACTTTTTTTGACCACGAAGATTGTCTGAAGATTAATAAGCCCTTTAGCAGAAATGAGCTATTACACATGATCAACAACACTATTAAAAAAAAACAAAGGCTCACAACTATAACGGGGGGTTCAGGGGTTAGAAACTTTCTAAGGATTGAGGCTAATGATGACTGTGTAATAAAATACTTATCTTCTTGTGGCTCTATTGAGGGAAAAATAAAAGCTAAAACACTTAACTACTCCAAGGCAGGCCTCTCTCTATACTATCAGGTAGCGCCGGAGATAACACTTAAGCCGGGTGGGAAAGTTAAGATATTTGCCGACCAGTTGGCGATCTTTGACAAGGAGGCCGAGGTTGTCTGGTCAAGAAAATATGCTGAAAAAACAAAACTTGGTTTAAGGTGGCTTCAATACCCTAAAGGCTCTATTTGAGCTCCATCATCTACATGGTTCTTATGTAGAACCTCGTAAATTCAAACCCTTATCACTCTTAATTCTCATAAAAGCGGTTAATAGCGGTGTCATCTTCTTTAAATTAACTTTATCTGATCTATTCTGCCTTTTATTATTATATACTCACAAAACGCCGCCAGGAAGCACACTCCCCGGACACTTAAAGTCCCTGCAGCAGTCAATTTAATAAAGTCTGTTGAAATTTTAAGAATAGAGCCTTAGAATAGACGATCAATTCACAGATAAAAGGCCGATATGACCATGGAAGATATCAAAGAGAAAGCCCGCATACTAAGAGAAAAGATTAACTTTCATAACCACCGCTATTATGTTCTGGACAGCCCGGAGATATCGGATGGAGAGTATGACAGACTTATGCGGGAACTTCAGGATATTGAAGCTAAACATCCTGATCTCATAAGTCCTGATTCCCCCACACAAAAGGTAGGCGCTCCGCCGCTTGAATCATTCGGTACGCTAGAGCATTCTATGCCCATGCTTTCTTTGCAAAACGCCATGAACGTTGAGGAGCTAAGGGAATTCGATGCCAGGTTAAAACGGTCTTTAGAGACGAATTTTGACATTGAATATGTTGCAGAGCCAAAGATGGACGGCCTTGCCGTTGAACTTATATATGAAGGAGGCTTATTTAAGGTCGGCTCTACAAGGGGTGACGGCATTCGTGGTGAAAATATTACCTTGAACCTCAAAACTATAAAATCTATACCGCTAAGGCTCAAGGACTCGCCTTTCGATGAACTTCCTGAAAGGATATCCGTCAGGGGAGAGGTCTTTCTTCCCCTTGAAGCGTTTAGCATGCTAAACAAAAAAAGAGAAGACGAGGGAGAGCCGCTATTTGCAAATCCGCGTAATGCCGCCGCAGGTTCTCTGCGCCAACTCGATTCTTCAATTACAGCAAAAAGGCCGCTTGATATTTATTCTTACGGGGTTGGAGAGGTAAAGGGGAAAAACTTCATCACCCAATGGGAGATTTTACAGACATTTAAAGATTATGGCCTGAAAGTTAACCCTCTGATTAAAAAGTGCGAAAACATAGATGTTGCTATAGAATATTTTGAAGAAATGAGCAGACGGAGAAATGAACTTCCCTATGAAATAGACGGGGTTGTCTTTAAGGTTAACAACATACGTCTCCAGGGCGAGCTTGGCGAGATAGCCAGAAGCCCAAGATGGGCCATAGCCTGTAAATTCCCGCCTGCGCAAGAGCATACCGTCGTTAATGAGATCATCGCCAGCGTCGGAAGAACAGGCGTGCTTACACCTGTTGCAATACTTGAACCTGTCAAGGTAGGGGGAGTGGTCGTTTCAAAGGCTACGCTCCATAACCAGGATGAAGTTGACAGAAAAGATGTTAGGGAGGGGGACACCGTCATTATACAAAGGGCCGGCGACGTCATCCCTGAAGTTGTTTCAGTAATACTGTCCAGGAGGAAGGCGGGAAGCAAGCCTTACATACTCCCCGATACCTGCCCTGATTGCGCAGGCAAGGTTGTCAAGGAGGATGCTTTCCATAGGTGCCTGAATTCATCATGTCCCACCAGGTTGAAAGAATCTATACGTCACTTTGCAGGCAAAAACGGCATGAACATAGACGGTCTTGGATTTAAACATATAGAGCAAATGGTCGATAAATGCCTGATCAAGGACCCGGCAGATCTTTACCACCTTACAATAGAAGACATCCTGACGCTTGATAGATTTGCGGAAAAATCTGCTCAAAACATCATAGATTCCATTAATAAAAGCAGAAATACAACCCTTGCTCGACTCATATATTCACTCGGCATCAGGAATGTAGGTGAGTCTACAGCAAAGATACTTGCCGCGGAATTTGGAAGTATGGAAAGATTAAAAAAAACAACCATCAATGAGCTTATGGAAGTTGACGAGGTGGGTCCAGAAACCGCCGCAGCGATAACGGGCTTTTTCTCGGCAAGAGAAAACCTTGAACTGATTGAGAAGCTATGGGAAGGCGAAGTTTATTGCAGCGCCCCCGAAAAAAGAGCCGGGGGCCTATTTGAAGGGAAACTCTTTGTATTGACAGGGACGCTTGAATCGTTTAATAGAAATGAAATAAAGACGCTGATTGAAAGAGAAGGGGGCAAGGTGTCGTCAAGTGTGAGTAAAAAAACCACTTACCTCCTTGCAGGAGAAGGTCCGGGCTCTAAATATGAAAAAGCTTTAAAGTTTGGAGTGGACATTCTCAGCGAGGCAGAACTTAAAAAAATGTTATCTCTGGACTGACAGCGCTTACAAGAATAAGAGTTGCAAATAAGGCCTTGTTCATTCTGCGATTATAGGTTGACAGTTCATTTTATTATCATTACTATTGTTTTATAATTAATTATAAATCTTTACTTTGGAGGTAGAAATGTTAAAAAAGCATCTTGCTGCACTGGCAGTTATATTAACCCTTCCCGCAACAGCCCTGGCGGGTCAAATAGGGGGCCTTGCGGATCATATGGGGGGGCAATTACTTACAGCGACAGTCTCTGTTGGGGTAATTGACAGAGATGTAAAAAGAAGCGGAACAGATGACGATTACAAAATGAATGTTCTAAGCGCCAGGGTCACCTATGGCCTGAACGACAGGGTTGACCTCTACGCCACCCTGGGTAAGGCCAATATAGATAGTTTTGGCAACGTTGATGATTCGCTGGAAGATATTTACGGAGGTGGTGTGAAGTTTCTCCTCTTTGAGGGGGCCAACAAGACGCGCGTCATATTAAACGCAGATGCCAATTTCATGGAGACTTCAGACGCTGATTATCGGGATATCTCCGGCTCCGTAATTATCAGCAGGAAGAGAGGAAACCTGACCCCTTACGGTGGCGTAAAGGTATCTGCCGTTGAGATTAATCCTGACCTGGGTAAAGACTGGGAAGAGGAGAAAGGCACAGGCTTCTTTGCAGGCCTGGACTACTTCGTAAATCCGAATGTATACTTCACAGGTGAGATACACGTATTTGCCGAAAACACTATTTTTGCCGGAGTCGGATACAACTTCTAAGCACTAAAGAGATGATAAAAAAAGGGGCGATACCTTAAAGAGGTATCGCCCTTTTTTATTGTAAACAATTACCTGTTAGATAACTGAAACTTGCTGAGCCTGAGGGCCTTTTTGGCCTTGACCAACGGTGAACTCAACGCGATCATCGTCGTTCAAGCTTTTAAAGCCGTCTCCTGTGATCTCGCTGAAGTGTACAAAAAGATCTGTACCTCCATCATCTGGTGTGATGAAGCCGAAACCTTTGCCACCATCGAACCACTTAACGGTTCCTGTTTGACGTTCTGACATGATATTTTCCTCCTTTTATTATTTGATATTGATTTCCTAATACCCCCGATTAAGAGGTGATTTTACTATCCTGAGCGCCTCTGTCCCCTGAAGCGTGATTTGGAGCCTCCTGAAGGGGCTCCGCTTTTCTTTCCCGCCTGTGACTGCGGTCTGCCCCCGTGAGGCTGCCTGGGCGGACGGGCAAATTCGTTATTTTTCGCTGGGGCCGGGGCGTCGTACTCAAAGCCTTCAACCGTTATCCTCTCAAGTGGCCTGCCAAGCTTTCTCTCAATTATGCAGACCATCTGCCTGTCTTCATTGCTTACCATAGTGAAGGCATCGCCCGTCTTTGCAGCACGCCCCGTCCTGCCTATACGATGAACATAGGCCTCGGGAGTGTCGGGGATATCGTAGTTAATAACATGAGAGATCTGCGAGACATCAATACCCCGAGCCGCGATATCTGTTGCAACAAGGATCTGGTAGGTGCCATTACGAAAGCCGTTAAGCGCCGCCTGTCTCTTGTTCTGGGATAGATTCCCCTGTAGTGAAGCGGCAGTATAACCGGCCTTTTCAAGCTGTTCTCCAAGCCTTTTTGCCCTATGCTTTGTGCGGGTAAAGACCAGCACAGATTCTGTATCCGTATGCTTTAACAGCTCCATTAAAAGCTTCGTTTTCAGATGCTGGGCAACGGGATATAGTGCGTGAGAAACGGTAACGGCCGCTGCTGTGTTGTCCACCTGTATTGTCACGGGGTTGTTAAGTATCTCGTGAGCCAGCTTCTTTATTTCCGACGGCATAGTGGCCGAAAAAAGAAGGGTCTGGCGCTTTTCAGGCACGCTTTTCAGTATGCGCCGGATATCGGGCAAAAAGCCCATATCGAACATATGGTCCGCTTCATCAAGGACAAGAACCTCCAGCCTGCCAAGGTCAATAGTTCCCTGCCCTATGTGATCCAGAAGCCTGCCCGGACAGGCAACAACTATATCAACGCCTCTTTTAAGTTTATTTATCTGCGGGTTTATATTGACCCCTCCATAGACGGTGACACTCTTAAGGCCCGTCTTTTTTCCCAGTGTCTCTATAGATTCATGTATCTGCTCAGCCAGTTCCCTAGTCGGTGCAACTATCAGTGCGCGAACCACTCCGCGCTTTCCAGCCGCCAGGCTGTTCAGAATGGGCAAGCCAAAGGCTGCCGTTTTCCCCGTGCCGGTCTGCGCCAGGCCCATTACATCTCCACCCTTCATGACGGTGGGGATAGCATCCGCCTGAATCGGCGTAGGCGACCTGTAGCCCGCCGCTTCTATCCCGGCCTCTACATCGGGCCTGAAATTAAACTCTTTAAAATCCTTCATATACTCCTTGTTTGCGTCCCAAAACTAAAAAAGGGCCCCGAAACAATTCCGGGGCCCTACGTTATCTTATATACCGCTCTTTTCCTGGAACTTCTTTTGCTTATTTACGCACACATTAACAGCTTCTGCAAGAAAAAGTCAACCTTTAAATTTTTATTTATTTCTTCCTCCTTTTAAGCGCCAGGATGCCTTGGTCACAAAAGCTATTCCTGCCGCATTCTAAGCTCAAAAGTCAATCAAGCCCCTTTCACGATATCTGAAAGCCTGCGGCTTACATCCCTAACGGACGAGTTAACGATTCCAAGTCTTTCGGCGCCGCCCCTATTTTTATTGGCAAGATCCATAATTAAGTTAAACATGTCTGATATTTCGGTACTTTTTTCGGTGAGGTCTCCCGTTCCACCTTCAATACTAACAACCGTTTCATTAAGTTGATCCATCATAGCAGTTACTTTTCTGGCCCCCTCGACGGAATCACTGGTCTGCTTGTTTACGCTATCAATTAGCTCTGATGCATCCTTAAGCATTATATCCACATCTTTTGCAAGTCGCGTCTGGGCCTCTACAGTCTCAGTGGTTTTACGCGCCAGGACCCTGAGATTTTCTGCCTCAAGCTCGACCCTGTTAATTCCGATCGCCTGATTTTCAATCTTTTCTGAAATTGCGCGACTTTCATCATCAGCGGCCTTGATCGCGCTTGTCACATCTGCAATCATTTCATTGGCCTGATTCGCATCGGCGCCGACCCTGGCAATACCTTCGATGGTAGGAATTATCATCTCTTTTGACCTGGCCAGCAGCCCCTCAACCTCTTCTGCGAGCTGCTGAACCTTAGCCGACATCGCCTCAAATCCGTAACTTTTCCCCGTATCATCCTTAATGTCCTCAACCTTGAGCGACATATTAAGGGCCAAAATTTTAATACTCTCAGTAATCGTTGCCAAAGAGTCGGTAACATCCCTGATCCCTTCCGATGCCTTTCCAATCTTCTGAAGCTGCTCACTGATCATGCCTATCCTCTCCTGCCCCGAATAAGCTCTGGAAGTGGCCTTATCTGCGGCAGCCGTTGAGCTGCGGGCCTTGAGTTTTATTTCTTCATTGGCGCTGACGATAGATTTAAGCGCCTCGACCATCTCTTCAATAGCAGTTTCCTGATTTTTGATATTACCTTCGACAGAGGCAAGCTCACTTACAAATTTCTCTACACCCTGTCTGGCCTCTAAAGATTGCTGCGATACAGACATCATACCCATGGCTATCTCTGCGGACGTTCTTTCAACAAAATGTCTTAGAAATTCTCCAAATGCCCTGGCGATTTCGGTCTGTTTTTCAACACTCATGGTGATACTGCCCTGAATAATATTCAAGATCATATATTCAAGATCTTTGGTGGCTGTCTGAACGATGCCGGTCTGAGTCTCAACTCCGTCATGGATCTCTTTTGTCACCTCTTCAATATCTTCAGACTTAAGCGACAAGTCTTTTGTAATATCCGTAAAAGACCTTACTATGGGGTTGGTAACAAAGACCCAGCCCGTCACAAAAAATATTATCGTGACCGCAAGCAATGCAATCTGAAGAATCTTTAACTCGCCAACCTTCGCCGTCGAGCTCTTTTCATACTGAAGAACCGCCTCGTTCATCTCTTTCAGTAGAGGCACATTATTCTTCAGGATGTAATTTACATATTTTGCGCTCGGCTCTGCAAGGGCGATCAGTTTTTCCGCATTTCCCCTG
>JAVVFD010000115.1:0-8362 GCA_032250935.1 bacterium | reverse complement strand
CACCCACCTGTCGCAGCCTACACCGCCTGCAACAGCTGAAGCCTTCTGAAAGGCCAATCTAATAACATGATCATGGGGAGTCTCTCCATCCAGCGGCTCTTCCGGGATATTACCGGGAATAACATCAAACTCGATCCCTACCCTGGAAAGCAATTCACTTCTTCTGGGGGATGCAGATGCGAGAACGATCCTAGAACTGCTCATCAAGTTCCAGCGATGCAGCCTTTGCGGCGCGGATAAAGTCCTTTACTTTCTTATGATCCTTTATGCCGAGGGATGACTCAAGACCGCTGCTTGCGTCTATTCCATAGGGTCTTACAAGCTTTACGGCATAGGCAACATTGTCCGCATTTAGTCCGCCTGCAAGGATGATTCTGTTTACAGAACCTGTTTCCTTTATAACCTCCCAGTCGAACCTCTTGCCCGTACCGCCGTAGGCATCGGGGGAATAGGAGTCCAGAAGAAAGGCGCTGACTTCATAACCTGCAAGTGGCTTAAGCGTGCTTTCATCCTTAACCCTTATAGCCTTTATTATCCTTTGAGGAAATAAAGAAAGATAATCGAGAGGCTCGTCGCCATGAAACTGAACCACATTTATATTGGCAAGGTGGAGAATGTCCCTGACCGATTCTTCAGGCTCGTTAACAAAGAGAGCAACAGGGGTTATAAATGGAGGCAAATTTCTTATTATCTCAGCTGCAAGTTCCGGCTCTATATACCTTGGGCTTTTCCGGTAGAATACAAAACCCAGGGCATTGGCGCCGTATTCGGCCGCAGCAAGTGCGTCTTCAAGTCTGGTTATCCCGCAGATTTTTACCTTCATGAGTTTATCATCTCCCTTAGCTTTTCTCCGGGGTCTATCTCTCTCATAAAGGCCTCACCTATAAGAAAGGCATCGGCCCCCCCCTCTTTTAAAAGGACAATATCCACCCTTGAGTTTATGCCGCTCTCGCTCACTATTACCTTGTCTTCAGGGATAAGCTTTGCAAGCTGATTAGTTATGTTTATGTCGGTCTTGAATTTCTTCAGATCTCTGTTGTTTATCCCTATAATATCGGCGCCTGCCTTGAGCGCCTTCTTAAGGTCTTTCCTGTCATGGACCTCTACAAGAACCTGCATGCCTAAAGATCTGGTGAGTTCATATAGATATTTAAGATCATCCAGAGAAAGAACAGTCGCAATTAAAAGGAGGGCATCAGCTCCGTAGACCTTGGCCTCAACGACCTGGTACTCGTCGATTATGAAATCCTTTCGAAGCAGCGGTATATTTACTACCTGTCTTATCTGGCTCAGGTATTCGATGTCTCCCTTAAAAAAGTGGGCGTCAGTCAATACGGATATTGCAGCCGCCCCACCCTTTTCGTAACTTTCAGCAATAGCTATATGATCGAAATCCTCCCTTATGATACCCTTCGATGGCGATGCCTTTTTCACCTCGGCAATCACCCTGGTCCCCTTGGCCATGAGAGAAGCCTTGAAGTCTTTAGGAGCCTTTGCCGACTGGATCTGCATCTTGAGGGCCGAATAAGGGACCTTCCTTTTCCTCTCCTCAAGCTCGGTCTTTTTGTAGCTTATTATATCGTCCAGATATGTAGCATATCTCTTTAATTTCAGCATATTACAATCAAAAATATAATGTATTTATTTAAATAAAAAAGTTGCATGCATAATGATATTCTAGGCGTTTGATATCTCTTTAAGCTTTTCAAGTTTATCAAGCGCTGCCCCTGAATCAACCGACTCCACCGCCTTTTCAAACCCCTCTTTAAGATCAAAGGCAAGGCCTGCAACATAGATTGCTGCCGCTGCGTTTATGAGAGATATGTCGCGCTTCGGCCCCTTATCCCCCTTAAGGACATTCAGGGTAATTAAGGCGTTATCATCTGAATCGCCTCCTTTAAGGTCATCCATCACGCATTCGGCAAGACCGAACCCTTTCGGTATAAAGTTGGAAGTGGTTACCTTGCCGTCCTTAAGTTCTGATATCTTTGTGGTAGTTGTAAGTGTAATCTCATCGAGGCCATCCATACCGTGGACCACCATTGCGCGAGAACTGCCGAGGTTTCCAAGGGTTGCGGCCAGAATTTCCGTCAGGTTTTCATCATAGACGCCCATCACCTGGCAGTTGGCCCCGGCAGGGTTTGTAAGCGGGCCCAGTATGTTAAAGATCGTCCTCATCCCTATCTCCCTTCTTGGTCCTATGGCGTACTTCATTGCTCCATGAAGAAGGGGCGCGAACAGGAAGCCAATACCCGCTCCGTCAAGACACTCTTCAACCTTTTCTACCTCTACCTCTATATTTACCCCAAGGCTGCGCAGGACATCGGCGCTCCCCGACCTGCTCGATACGGAACGGTTGCCATGCTTTGCCACTTTTGCGCCTGCTCCAGCCGCGATAAAGGCCGCCGTAGTGGATATATTGAATGTGCCCAAACTGTCACCACCGGTGCCGCATGTATCTACTACGGTGCCGCAGCCGGCATCTATATGAAGCGCCTTCTCCCTCATCACCCTGGCAGCCCCGGTGATCTCATCGACGGTCTCCCCCTTCATCCTCAAGGCGGTAATAAAGCTTCCTATCTGGGCGTCACTTGCGCCCCCTGTCATGATCAGGTTCATCACCTCGACCATTTCAGACTCCATAAGATTTGAGCCCTCAACTATCTTGGAAATCGCATTCTGAATCATAAATCCTCTTCCTCCGGACATATAAATTTATCAGGATAAATATGGCGACAGGTTATCACGCAGGGAAATGATTGTCAAAAGGGATTGAATATGAGTGGCAGATTATTCCAATAAAAAGAGCTGGTCACCATGCAACTTTTACAGGGATGGGGCTGTAAAAATTAGTACCGTCACCCAGCTGACCGGCTGAGTTATCGCCCCATGTCCAGACAGTGCCGTCAAACTTAAGGGCGATACTGTGAAGAGACCCTCCAGAAATTGCCGTAGCGGCAGTCAGGGAAGATGCCTGTACAATCGCATTACTCTTGTCTCCAACTTCAGCATTACCTAATTGACCGGAAGAGTTATCTCCCCAAGTCCATACCGAACCATCACTTTTTAAGGCCATGGAATGCATAGAACCTGAAGATACATCACTTACTCCTGACAGGCCAATTACCTCAACAGGAACCAGACTTTCCGTATATGTTTTATCACCAAGCTGCCCACTTTCATTCCATCCCCAGGCCCATACGGTTCCATTGGTTTTAAGCGCAAGGGTATGTAAAATGCCTGCCGCCACCTCGGTTACATTTGAAAGATCTACGACACTTACCGGAAAGAAACTATTAGCAGTAGTCATATTTCCTAGCTGACCAGCGTTGTTCCACCCCCATGCCAGTACAGTACCATCACTCTTTACAGCCACGCTGTGCTGTTCACCGGCAGCAATGGATTTAACACCCTGCAGATAACCACTTTCATCATCCTGGTCCCTCACTTGTACTGGTGATGCCTTATAAACAAAAGTACCGTCGCCCAGTTGCCCGTAGGTATTGTCCCCCCAGGCCCAGACAGTGCCATCGCTTTTGAGCGCCATACTGTGAAAAGAACCAGCGGATAGGGAAACAATATCCGAAAGTCCTGTCAGCTTCACCGCAGTGGAGTGAATTTCAGTATCTTCCGTGCCGATCCCAAGTTGACCTAATGTGTTATCACCCCAGACCCATACGGTTTTATCGGTTAAAAGCGCCATACTGTGGTTATCCCCTGCCGCTGAAGCTATAACCCCTGTAAGTCCCAGAATCTGTACAGGCAGCAACCTACTGTATGTCGTCCCGTCACCCAGTTCCCCATTCGTATTGTATCCCCATGCGGCTAGGCTCTTATCGCTCTTTACAGCAAGCGAATGAAAGCCTCCACCTGCAATACCATGTGACACATTCAACAGGAGTTCTCCTGTAGCAAACTGCCAGGCAAAGCCTGGTGATTGAAGGGGGTTACCCGCCCTGTCTCTTATCTCAGTTGTAAGAGTTGCAGTATAAAAACCGGAATACGTTAGTGGGGCAGCAGGAATAAACATAGCTGTAAGGACTCCGTCATAATATACGGAGCCTTCCACATTTGAAGTGCCGTCAAACAATGTGAATGTTGAAGTATTAATGAATGTGCGATCCATGGGTTCGTTAAACTTCGCATAGATCAAGTTGTTTACATCTACGGAGTTCTCTCCCTCTAAAGGACTAAGTGAACCAATTAAAACAAAAGGAGATACTGTGTCAATTAAATCCACAACATCAAAGCTCCATGACAGTTCGGGGGATAAGGAGTTTCCAGCAAGATCTTTTGCCAAGCTGTTAAGGGTGGCCGTGTGCATACCGGGAGAAAGGGTGCTGAGCAACTCGAATACAGCTGTATTACTACCATCATAATAAACATTACCTGCAATGAGGCCACCAGACCCTGAAAGGGTGAAACTCTCAGTGTTAATGCTTGTCCCGTCCATAGGCTCACTGAAAGAGACTATTAGAGACGTATCTTTAGTTACTGAAGTATAATCTTGCAGCGGCGACAAAGCTGTGGCGACAGGCGCCAATATATCTGCGACACCGCCAGTTGAAAAACGCCAGAAATGATGGTCTTCCATAGGGTTTCCTGCCGTATCAGTCACAAAAAAGGATACCAGTGCCATATACTCATGCCACAGTTTAAGGCTGGAATAAGGTGCAAAGGTTGCGCTAAGCCCGCTGTATGAAACCGTTCCTTTAACAGGATTTGAATACTCATCCCACAGTGTAAAAGTTGCTGTCGTAATAGTTGATGGCTCCACAGGCTCATTGAAGGTGGCTACAATGGAAGTGTTGATCGCTACAGCAGTTGCATTCTCGAAAGGAGCCGTCTTTGAAACGACAGGAGCGATCTCATCAGGCCCATCGCTGGTTTGAAAACGCCAACTGTAGTCAATGGGCATTGAATTTCCTGCGACATCTTTTATGTCTGCCCTGAGGATTGCAACATACCATGTACTGGGTTCCAATGAAGAAAAGGGCGTAAAAACCGCCGTGGTTCCGTTATATATAACCGAACCGTTTTCAAACAAACCTGAAAAGTAATTCTTCAACTCAAATGTAACCGTAGAAACGGATGAAGGGTCCAAAGCTTCACTGAATGTTGCCGAGACCGAGGAATTCACAGCAGACCCCTTTGTGTCCCGTCCCGGCGTAGTTAAAGTAACAGCAGGAGGTGTTAAATCAGGCGCTTCACCAGTGGTGAAATTCCACTCATATAAAGAAGGGAGTTGATTGCCGGCCAGATCCTTGATTCCCGTTGAAAGGGAGGCGGTAAATAAAGTGGTGTAATTCAGGGAGGTCATAGGGATAAATGTAGCCGTCGTACCTGCAATTGTTACCGCCCCGGCAACCGGCAAACCTGATATATTGTTAAAGAGCTTAAAGGTATCTGTAGTTACACTCATTGCGTCTACAGGTTCACTAAAGGAAACACTAATGGCGGAATTAGCCGAAACATCACTGTCATTATTTATCGGGTCAACGAAGGAGACGGTTGGGGGAGTTGTATCCGGAACCGGTCCTGTAGTAAATGTCCACTGATAGTCTGTTGAAAGGGAATTGCCTGCCAGGTCTTTGGCACCAGTCGTTATTGAAGCGGTATATGTTGTAGAATAAACCAGAGATTCGGTGGGATTGAAACTGGCTGTGACCCCACTGTGAGAGACAACCCCATCAATAAGGCCAGATTGCCCCTCTAACTTGAAGGTAGATGTAGAAATGGTAAAAGCGGTCATCTCTTCACTAAAGATTGCCGTTATAGACGAATCGACGGTAACATTGGTTGCATTTCTTGAGGGCGTGGTTGAAGAGACCTGGGGAGGAGTATCATCCCAGGGTAATACTGAAAAACTCCATTTATAACCAGAAAGCATCAAATTCCCAACTCTGTCACTTACAGTCGAAGATATTATTGCGTCATAAGAAGCACCGTTACCAAGGCTGGATAATGGCGTAAAGGTCATTGTGTTGTAAGTAAAGTCAAAATTACCGGCAACAGGATTGCCAGACTCATCTAAGAGAGTAAAGGCCGAAATATTAACAAAGGTGTCATTCATAGGTTCACTGAATGTTGCAGTAATGGATGCATTTACGGCATCCACATCGGCTGCATTATGCCTCGGCGTTGTAAATGATACGGAAGGAGGGCTTGCATCCACCTCAAAAGAGACTTCCTCGGGTGTCTTATCAAATGCACCCTTGTCATCACCGGCCTTAACATAGAATTTATGTATACCCGTATTAATTGTGGAATAAACGGCAAATAGCTGGCCCGAAAGGATCCAATCACCTTCATCCAATCTGTAAAGATATTCGGTTACGGCGCCGTCGTTATCCGATCCATTCCATGTAAAGGTTAGGGGATTTTTATGGACACCATCAACTTTATATGTTTTGGAAACAGATGAGATAGCAATAAAAGCGGTATCAGGCTGAGAATTGTAGATATTATCATAAGGATTATTAAAGCTGTAATCTCCGCTATCAGGGCCGCATGAAACCAAAAATAGCGTCGCGAAAAGAATCTTTAAAAATGAGTAAATTAATTTTTTCAATTTAACCTTATGAATTTATAAATGAGAAAGCTTTGGCTTCATTCTTGATAAAGACATCAATATCTCTTTTTCCATGCAAGAAACATGACGTCGCGCCTTATTTCGGGCATAATAAAAGCGGTTTCGCCGTACTCAGCCTTTGGAGGCATGGTATAAAAATTATATATGGAAAATGCCAGAAGCGCGCTTGACAATATCAAGGCACTGTCTCCATCTTCCGCCCTGGATGCACCCTCCTCTTTATAGCTTTCCGTAAGTCTTCGATAATCGGCTATCTCAACAGGGTCTTGTGAGTTTTGATACTTAATATATGCATCATCGGCGCTTGAATAGGCATCTTCAGAATCAGAATAATCTACATATGCCTTTACAGCCGTAATCCCGCTTAAGGCGAGAGCGCCAAAGGCCCAGAATCGCTTCTTTATTATCCTTTTTCTGGCAAGGCGGTACTCCCTATGAGCCTCGGTTTCCTCAAGAAAAATAGATATTTCATTACCAGATCCGGAATCTACCTGAACCGTATCGCTATAATCCTCATACCCTTCAAGTTCAATTTCAATCTCATACTCACCGCCCTCGAGATTATCTACCTTAAAAGGAGTTTGCCCTACTAAGTCACCCTCAATAAAGACACTCGCCCCTGACGGTGAGGAATTAAAATCTAAAGAGCCATAGATCGTTTTGAGTTCCGCCATAATATTAATAACTGAGCCTCCAGCAATTTCAATTTCTTTCTTCCAGATAAAATAATCATCTTTTATGAGTTTAACTACATGTTTACCGCTTTTGAGGGATTCAATAGTGCATGGTGTGATGCCTGCATCCCGTCCATCCAGCATTATAGTTGCCCCTGGAGGGTCGGATTTCAGATGCAGAAAACCAAATCCTTCACTCAAACCATTAGTTCCATTTCGGGCAAAACCGGAGATACCAAGCAGGGAGGAAACGGTGTTTTCGAGGCTCTTAAGCAGTTCTTCTTCGGCAGTGGATCCTCTGGCCTCTTTTAAAATTCCCCCCATATCTAAATCCAGAAGGCGCAGATTAACTATGAATTTAGTCCCCAACTTGACTAAACTCCCTTCAAGAAGCAGCCCTCCCCCCTTTTTTAAGGCAGCACCCTTTTCGACTATTTCATACTGATCTGAGCTTGCAATATACTCCCTGACATAGCTGGAAATAGCGGCGAGGAGTTTCTTATCCACGAGGTTTGTCTTAAGAGGATCAATCGCCAGCGAGCCCTTTTCAGCCGCCTTAGCGGGACTTACAAAAAAAGGCTGGAGCGATATTGCCAAAAAAAGCAGCAAGGATATAATAATAGATTTTTCTCTCATTACTAGAACATAGACATTTTGTAAAAATAAAAGTTTACTATATTTGCTGAAAAAAATATGTAGTGAAAAGAACACTTTTTTTACCATGTAGGAATAGTCTTCGTAAAGATAAGAGAGCTCAGGGGAAACATTTCATCATTGAGCAGAAAAAGATGGAGCGTTTTGATCTTTGTTCTATCAGCATAGGGCCGATGTAACTTAAAAACCGCTTTAACAAGCCCCTCCTTTATGGTAACATTGGCGTAACTTTGAATACAGATTTTCAGGACGAATATCGAATCTGGAGGATTACCGTGTCAGGACATAGTAAATGGAGTACCATAAAAAGAAAAAAAAGACATGTCGACTCCCTGGAAAATACTTAAAAAATACGGGATACGGCCAACCAAAAGTCTGGGCCAGTCTTTTCTCATTGATAACAATGTAACGGCCAAGATTGTCGAGAGATCGGGGATCGAAG
>JAVVFD010000114.1:0-8391 GCA_032250935.1 bacterium | reverse complement strand
TACTCCCATGAAAAAAAGCTTTTTATCGAAAAAACCGTGTCAAGAGATTTCTTTCATTTTTTTCGCTGAATAGTTACGACGGCGCCATGTACATTTGTCCGGAATGTGCCAACGAATGGGCTCAAGATGGGGCAGGCCAAAATATAGATAATGAGAAGGTTATTAGAGATGCCAACGGGAATGTACTTAAAGACGGTGACAGTGTAACAGTAATTAAGGACCTCAAGGTCAAGGGATCATCATCGGCGGTCAAGGTTGGCACCAGAGTCAAAAACATCCGTTTAGTCGATGGCGATCATGATATCGACTGTAAAATTGACGGCATTGGTGCAATGAAATTAAAATCTGAATTTGTGAAGAAGATTAACTGACTTCAATCCCCCCTGAAGTTTAGCCATTGGAAAAAAATGAAGAAGATTCTCCTTGTTAATGATTCGCATTTCTTCATCCAGGCTATGAGTGAATTCCTGACGCGTTCGGGAAACAGCATACTGACGGCCAGTTGCGGCAAGGAAGCTATAAAGACATACGTCAGTCTCGGTGATTATCTTAAGTAGCGAGCTCTTTACTTAGAGAACTGTCAAAGGTCCTTTATCACTCCCTACCTGCTGTTTTCTAGCTTTTATAGTCTCCAAGCATAGAAACAATTTTGCCGACTATTTCATCAAGGGCCCAGACTTCATCACTAAGTCCGCTTGTTGTGACCGAGCGTGGCATACCATAGATCATAGATGAAGCCTCATCCTGGGCAATAATCATTCCTCCCGCATCTTTAACGATGTCAGCGCCTTTCGTTCCATCATTGCCCATCCCCGTAAGCACTAAGCCCAAAACATTTGCCCCATAGGCGCCGGGCAGGGAACTCATCGTCACATCGGCGCAGGGCATAAGTTTCATTTTGGGATATTTTTCAAGTTTTATCCTCTTTCCAGCCCCATCTTTAACGACACTAGTATGCCATCCACCGGGAGCTATATAGACATGTCCTTTTTCCAAGGTGTCGCCATGGCCCGCCTCGGTAACGGTAAGCGCGCTTATCCTGTCGAGGCTCTCTGCGAGGGATTTTGTGAACATTTTCGGCATATGCTGCACGACCAGTACCGGCATGGGAAAGTCTCCGGGGAGTTCAGGCAGAAGCTTGCTCAGCGCCTGGACACCACCCGTTGACGAGGTAATAAAAAGCAGGTTTTTTTTAGGTTCTGAAATCCGCCTTGCCTCTACTTTACGGGGATCCACTTTTTTCCCGGGCGCCTTGCCCCTGCGGGCAACCCTGATTCTTGAGGCTGCCACCACTTTATCTATAAGATCTTCCCTGACGGAGGAAAGGTCTGGAGAAAGACAGCCGTAGGGCTTGGCCACAAAATCAACGGCGCCCTTTTTAAGCGCCTTGAGGGTCACCTCCGTCCCTTTTTTTGTAACGCCGCTGAACATGATTACCGGTTTGGGGTTTTTAGCCATAATTTTATCAAGCGTCTCAATCCCATCCATCCCCGGCAGATTAACGTCCAGAGTTATCACATCTGGATCAACTTTAGTAATCTGCTGCAGCGCCTCTTCTCCCGAGGCGAGCAGAGATACGACCTCTATCCTCGGATCAGTTGACAAAATGAGGGAGATCGACTTTCTCATAAAGTTGGAATCGTCGACAATCATTACTCTTACAGGCATGGCCTTGCTCCTTTAAAACAGTGTTCACCGAGGCGACTAATCACCCTTCATGAATCATTATGTCATATATATATATCATACCAAAATGAGTAAACAGAAAAAATCGGCATAACACTCTATTTTTAGTAGGCGTTTCAGAAAAAATTTGTAGGTAATTTGACTACAAATGCCTTGATTTTTCTTTACCCCTCTTTTTTCTGCTGCTTTGATGAAGGCTTGAGCAAATGCGGCAGAATGAGCAAAGTAAGAACTATTTTTTACCTAGAGTTTGCCTTGGTGGTAATGTTTGGATAAATTGTGTTCCTGCAACCACTTCTTTTTATGATATAAACAAGTCCCATGCAACTGAAGAACACCTCCCTTAAGGGCAACTATCTTCCCTTACCCGTGCAGAATCTTATCTTATTCACTCAGTGCAGACTCTGCTATAATCTGCAGATAAGAAGGACGGTTAAAATATGAGAAGAGAACAGATATATGACGCAACTAGCGAGGCCAGGGCTCGTAACCACCTGAAGACCTTAAAGACCCTGTCGTCCTATCTATGGCCCCAAGGGATGCCCGGGCTTAAGCTGCGTGTCGTCCTTGCCCTTAGCAGCCTTGCTGCGGCTAAGGGTGTAAACGTCTATGTCCCCTTCCTATACAAGGGGGCAGTCGATGCCCTTTCCGCCGGACAGGCGTCAATAACGCTCCCCCTTGGGCTTATCATCGCATATGGAGGGGCGAAGATACTCACCCAGTTCTTCGGCGAATTCAGGGACTTCATCTTCGTACGGGTGGCAACAAACGCGCAGCGTTCCGTGGCGCTGAGCACCTTCAGGCATCTCCATGCCCTGTCGCTGAGGTTTCATCTGGAGAGACAGACAGGCGGCCTTTCACGCGTCATCGAACGCGGAACAACGGGTATCCAGTTCCTTCTCGCCTTCGCTCTCTTCAATATTCTCCCTACCACACTTGAAGTGTCACTTGTGGTGGTCATACTCTTTTACAAGTTCAGCTTCCTCTATGCCGCCGTAACATTTATCACCGTAAGCGGCTACATCCTTTTTACCTTTCTAGTCACCGAATGGCGCCTCAAGTTCAGGCGCGAGATGAATGAAAAAGACTCTGAGGCCAACACCAAATCTATTGACAGCCTCCTTAATTACGAAACGGTAAAATACTTCGGTAACGAGGCTCACGAATACGCCCGCTTCGATCAATCGCTGGCAGGATATGAAAAGGCGTCAATAAAGAGCCAGACCTCCCTTTCGCTCCTCAATATCGGCCAGGGCCTGATTATTGGCGCCGGCCTTGTCATCGTCATGTCCATGGCGGCAAAGGGAGTGGTCTCGGGAGTTCTGACGATCGGTGATTTCGTTCTCGTCAACACCTTTTTAATTCAACTCTTCATGCCTCTAAACTTTCTCGGCTTCGTCTACCGGCAGGTAAAACAGTCCCTTATAGACATGGACAAGATGTTCGAACTTCTCGAAGTAAACGAGGAGATCAAAGATCGCCCTCATGCTTTGCCCCTGAATGTGGAGCGGGGAGAGGTCATATTTAATGCCGTCACTTTCGGTTACGATGAAGAAAGGACCATACTGCGCGACGTCAGTTTCAAGGTTCCTCCCGGCAAGACAGTGGCCATAGTAGGTCCGAGCGGAGCTGGCAAGTCGACCATATCCAGGCTCCTCTTCCGCTTCTACGATATCTCTGATGGGGCTATACTGATAGACGGCGCCGATATCAGGGAGGTGACGCAAGCTTCTCTTCGCGCCTCCATCGGGATAGTTCCGCAGGATACGGTCCTTTTTAACGATACCATCTCCTACAACATCCGGTACGGCTGCCCATCCTGCAGCGAAGATATGGTCAGGGAGGTTGCCAAACTGGCAAAAATACACGATTTCATTGAAAGCCTGCCCGGCGGCTACGACACGGTAGTGGGAGAACGGGGGCTCAAGCTCTCGGGAGGCGAAAAACAGCGCGTCGCCATCGCCAGGACCATCCTCAAAAATCCATCCATCCTCCTCTTTGATGAGGCGACGTCGGCCCTTGATTCCAACACGGAAAAGGAGATCCAGGCATCGCTTAAGGAGGTCTCAAAGGACAGAACCACCCTGGTAATAGCACACCGCCTGTCTACTATCGTAGATGCAGACGAGATCCTCGTGCTGAAGGAAGGGTCCATATTGGAACGGGGACGTCACCATAAGCTCCTTGACAAGCATGGAGAGTATGCCCAGATGTGGGCCCGCCAGCAGGAGGCGAAGGAATATAAAACGAAGCTGGAAGAGGTGCTGGAGGAGTTTTCACCGTGAAAAGAATAGAAATTAAAATATTTCTACTCATCATTTTACTTTCTTCCTTTTCAAACGCCTCCGCCTTGGAAAGAAGAAAAGATCAATTCCTGAGGGAGCCTTCTTATATGATAGTGCCCCTCCCCTACAGCATAGCCGGTATAGGTGATGGCATCGTCGTGACCGGACTTGTGGGTAACGTTGCCGATACTAATGTCGACGCCTACCTGCTCGGAATAACAGGTGATGCCGGAGGGTATATACTCACAGTTGAGGATATTCACCTTCTCCCAGAAATGTTGATACTGGATCTCAACAGGCAAGACGTTAATAAAGCGGTCGTCTACAACTACGAAAAAAGAGGAATGGAAACGGGCAGAAAGGATTATAAACTGATCGAAGTCGACAGGGCCGACTCAAATCGTGCCAGGCTGACGCTCAGCCTCTTTGACAGGAGACTTGAACTCTTCGGAGGCATTGAATCGTTCAACAACAGGGTTATTATGATTAGAGATTCATCAGGTGCTATCATTGAAAATATTAAGGACAATCCCTACGTGAGCAGGGGAGATACTCATTTTGCAGGCCTTGTTGTCGATTATACCGATGACCGCCAGGACCCTAAAAAAGGTGCAAGGGTCGAGCTTTCAGGCAGGTCAAACCCTTCAAGGGACGACAATGCCCCCGATTATTACGTCATAGACCAGAGCCTCACCCTCTATCTGCCTGTTTCAAGAAACGGAACATGGGCCTTGAACTACTTCGCCTCCGATGCCAACGTGACCAGCGAGGGAGACACAGATCCAGCCAATATCCGGCAGGAGCTGGGCTTCAATTGTGACATTGCAGAACAGGAGTGTCTCGACACTGAACAGGAACTCGTCGATACGTTCATTGCTCAGCGCAAATACGGGACATCGGCATCGCTGGGAGGAGAAAACAGGCTCAGGTCATACCCCAGAGACAGGTATAGCGGCGCCCATGCCCTCTATTTCGGCACTGAACTCCGCTGGAATTTCTCAAGGCAGGTAAAACCGTTCAACTACTGGATATGGAAAGATATAGCAACGGGCATACAACTTGCCATCTTCTATGAAAGGGGGAGCGTCGCCGAAAAGAAGCAGTACCTGGGAGAGACCTGGCGCTCATCCTACGGAGCCGGCCTTAGACTCGTCTCTGCATCCGGGTATGTCTACAGGGTGGACATGGCAACCGGAAAAGAAGGGGGAACGATGGCGATTATATTTGACTATCCCTGGTAATCCGACCGTTACAGCACTCTAAAATCTGAACATCACGAACCCTTCCCCACCTCATCTGAATCTAAACAACAAAGGGAGGTGAGGCAAATGATTACCTACAGAAAATCCGAAGAGAGGGGGCTCAAAGTAAGAGCAAAAGAGGAGAGTCTATTCCTTCTCTTTGACCTGACGTAAGCAGATAACGGCTTTTTGACAAAAAAAGAGGAGCCATAATATTGTGAATTATCGACTCCTCTTTGGTACATATGTAAACTTTGCAGATCAATAAGACTTGTGAAACTCCGTAGCTCTGCACTTCGGGCAGGGGGGGATACGTCCGGTGTTATGCATCCTGAGCTTTTCCCCGCAGCTTTTACAGTTTAGAGTGCCGGGGCTGCACAATTCGCCCGTCTTGCAATCAAGTCTTGATTCTAGTTTTCCACCCCAGTCTTCAAACTTTACTCCGACCACCTCAAGGATTGTGGCAAGCGTAGATTCTATGCCAGCTCGTACCCTGTGCGGTTCAAGCGCCTCTTTCGCCGCATGGCTGAACGTTGCCGCATCCTTTTTAGCCTCCTCACCAAGCATTGCGGCATCCTTGAGGCTGGCCTTAAGATCGCGCATCAGAAATGTCTTCAACCTTTCTCCCTGCTCATGGCCGAAGTCGCCTGCCGCTACCATCTCCTCCTTCGCCTTGCCGACAGCGGCATCAAGGGCCGCCGAAGTCTTTTCCCTCGCCTCATCTAAAAACTCCTTTGAACGTGAAGCCAGCTTTTCATATAGCCCTATTTCTTCCTTCTCTTCTTCGCTCTTATTCTCTTCAGTCATGGCAACCTCCTCGTTATACCTTTAAATATAATCTTTCACCCTTCCGTTATAAGACCCAGTTCCCTGAATTTCTCAATGTAAGGCAGCTTCATGTCGTCACCAGCAAACTTCTGCATACCTTTAAATAAAGTCATAAGATGTCTTTTAGTGCCTTCTCCCATACTGTGTATATAGGGGGAGTCATCACCGGTTACACTTTTTGAGGCGTTGAAAAAGAGGGAGTTAAGTTCTGAAAATTCCATGAACATGGCGATCTCAAAGGCGCGCCTTGTCGACACGCCGGCGGGCAGCTCCTCCATGAATTCTTTATGACTGGCAAGGAGAGAGTTTATATTATCCATATCAAGAGTGGAGGCCTCTTTTTCCAGCTCCTCTTCTGAAAGAGTATTTTTGAGCCTCTTAAGGGCTGTGGCGTGATACTCCTCATGCACTGCCAAAGTGTGCCAAAGCCTCTTCAACTCTTCATTATCACATGAGACCTTAAGCTCTTTGTATAAGGATGATGCGGCAAGTTCAAGTTCTATCTGTCTGTTTATCTTTTCTATTGCTTCCATAACATACACCTCAAGGCAAACTATTTTATATTAGTCAAGTTCGACTGCTTAAATATAAAAAAGTTGCAAAAATCTAGCCAAGTCCATAACCATCAATATGTGAACCGCAGTTCGGGCAGCATGAATCTTTTATAATATTCTTGCTTATACCGTAACCATAGCGCTCAATCAGTATATCGCCGCAGCCATAACAAACAGTGTTTTCGCCACCCGACCCGGGGATATTCCCCTCATATACATACCTTAGCCCCTCCTTCAGGCCGATATCACGCGCCCTCTTTAAAGTGGCAGCCGGAGTCCTCGGCGCATCCAGCAGCTTATAAGTGGGGTAGAAGGCGGTAACGTGCCAGGGCGTTTCGACGCCCAGATCACTCCTTATAAAGTCGGCGATATTTCCCAGTTCTTCATCGGAATCGTTATATCCTGGTATGATCAGAGTCGTGACCTCCAGCCATATGCCGATCTCCTTAATATATCTTAGTGAATCCACCACCCCTTCAAGGCCGCCTCCGCATACCTTCCTATAATGCTGCTTTGTAAACCCCTTGAGATCGACGTTTATCCCATCGAGCCAGCCCTTGCTCATATCCAGAGTTTCTCTGGTCATAAATCCGTTTGACACGAAGATATTTTTTATACCCTTTTCATGAGCCATAAGTCCCGTGTCATAGGCCAATTCAAAGAAGATAGTCGGCTCAGTATATGTATAGGCTATTGATTTACAGCCACACCTTTCCGCCTCGGCAACTATTTCTGCAGGTCTGACCGGGCCGCCCGGGATATGTCCATTTCCCTCTCCAGGGATCTGGGATATATCATAGTTCTGACAGTGAAGGCAGCTGAAGTTACAGCCGGGGGTCGCAACGGAGTATGATTTAGAACCGGGTAGAAAATTAAAGAGCGGCTTTTTTTCTATAGGGTCTACAGCCTTCGCAATAACCTTGTCATATGCAAGAAAATAAAGCGAACCATTGAGGTTTTTCCTGACCCCGCAGATCCCGACTTTTCCGGGCGATATCCTGCAATGATGCCTGCATACATTGCAGCTCACCTTAGCTCCATCAAGCTTTTCATACAGGAATGCTTCTTTCATACTTTAATAATATCTTAAAACCTGCATTTTGCAAGGGGCAAGAGGAATTTTGTTGCAACATGTAAACTGTCCACATTTGTAACATGTGAATTGTCCGGTTTATGATTGTCTCCATAAAGGAGGCTCCATGAGACGAACAGAACTGTTACAGGAGGTCAGGCAAATGCGATTTGAAGAGATCTTAGGGATTTGTAACAAGCGGGACATAACACCGGCCTTGTCAATAATTAAATTGTGTCCCTAGGGATTAATTAGGGAGAACCTTCTTCAGAACCTCTATCATAAGAGCACCTCTGATCTCCTTCAATCTGTAGACTATCTCATTGAGATTGACTTTCCCTGTTGCAAGATTGAACCTCGGTGTGATATTAATTTCTAGTTTAATCACGATCTCATTTTATTACATGCCACAACTTTTGAACGTTACCAATTGATTATAGTAAAGTGAGTGTTTCACGAAAGCGACTTAGAATAAAGATGAAGGAAAATAATGAGTTAACAGCTTTAATCGCACAGATTGAGAAGAGCTGTCAATAATAAAAGAATTGACCTCATTACTTAGGTCAGGACTTCCTTCTCGGGGAAGACGAGCTTTCTCATGCGCCCGAAGGAGTCGAACTCGTATTCGGTGGTATATTCGGGCCAGGACCTTGACGGGCTTGTTTATGGAGAGGTTATTTGGTTTTCAAAGAACTGGGCAATAATTAAGTTAAGTATTGTGTCCC
>JAVVFD010000113.1:0-8400 GCA_032250935.1 bacterium | reverse complement strand
CTTACAAACACCAAAATGCCCCCTAATATCTTTCAGAGACGCAGGTTTCCCCAATTCTTCACTTAAAAACTTTAATAAATCTTTTTTCTTAATGGACATTCGACTCCTTTTTTAGTGACATTTTGTCAAATCCAGCACTCACAATACGATGGCAAAAACAGCGATATTTCTTGACTTTTTTCCACGTCTTAGTATAGTTTATAGCTCTGTTCATTGCAACAAAGATAGATGCAACATGCCCAGGTGGCGGAATTGGTAGACGCGCTAGACTCAGAATCTAGTGGGAGTATTCCTGTGCTGGTTCGATTCCAGTCTTGGGCACCAACTATAAAAAAAGGGGCTGCACATACTTGTGTGAAGCCCCTTTCTGATTTGATCTTTGTGACTTTGCGCTTACCTCAATTTCTTCGCAGATAAACGAGAGTTCACATCATTATATTTCATATCAAGTAATATAAGTGACCCAAAGCTAATCCACGTTAACAGGCTTGACGCGCCATATCTCTTCTGCATATTCCGCTATGGTCCTGTCACTTGAAAATTTACCCATATTGGCAACGTTTATGATAGATTTCCTTATCCAGTTCTCCCTGTCCATATATTCCCTGCTTACCCTGTCCTGACACTCAACATAGGCCTTATAATCGGCAAAGAGGAGATAGTTGTCCCCGTGATACATAAGCGAGTCGGTAAGAGGCTTAAAAAGGTCGGGAGATGAGGGACAAAAAACTCCGCTTGATATCATATCTATAACGCCTTTCAGCTCCTCATTTTCGTTATAATAATCCATGGGATTATAACCCGAGCTCTTAAGCTCTTCCACCTCTTCAGCAGTAAGGCCGAATATGAAGATGTTATCATCGCCCACCTCTTCCATTATCTCCACATTTGCGCCGTCCAGTGTTCCGATAGTAAGGGCCCCGTTGAGGGCGAACTTCATATTTCCAGTGCCGGATGCCTCGGTTCCTGCCGTTGAGACCTGCTCAGACAGATCGGTGGCAGGAATAATCATTTCTGCCAGAGAGACGTTATAATTGGACAGGAAAAGCAGTTTAAGCTTGCCATCGCAGTCGGGATCATCATTGATCGTATCGGCCACGGAATTAATCAGTTTAATCATGAGCTTTGCAATAAAGTATGCCGGCGCCGACTTACCTCCGAAGAGTACGGTCCGTGGCACAAAATCGGCCGAAGGATCTGCCTTTATCCTGTTATACATTGTCACTACATGGAGAAGATTTAAGAGCTGGCGCTTATATTCATGCAACCTTTTTATCTGGCAATCAAACATTGAATCGACATCCACCTCGACACCGATGCTATCCCTGATATATGAGGCAAGAACCTCCTTGTTTGCCTTTTTTACTTCATACCAGTTATTTCTGAACGATTCGTCTTCAACCAGAGGGAGAAGCTTCTTAAGCTCGGACAGGTCTTTTATCCAGCCGTCACCTATATGCTTTGTTATAAGGGCGGAAAGCGCCGGGTTTGATTTTTTGAGCCACCTCCTTGGGGTAATGCCGTTGGTCTTGTTCGTGAATTTTGAAGGGCTCATCTCATAAAAATCTTTAAATACCCTCTCCTTCAGTATTTCCGTGTGTAGCGCCGCAACGCCGTTTACTGAATGAGAGCCTATTATGGCGAGGTTGGTCATCCTTACCATGGGCACGCCCCCTTCCTCGATAATTGACATTCTGGCCACTTTTGCATCATCGCCTGCATACTCCCTTCTAACCATATCCAGGAAGCGGTGGTTAATCTCGTAGATAATTTGCATATGTCTCGGGAACAGTTTCTCCATGAGATCGGCAGGCCATTTTTCCAGCGCCTCGGGCATTACGGTATGATTTGTATAGGCAAAGGTGTTGACAGTTATCTCCCAAGCCCTGTCCCAGCCAAGGTTATACTCATCTATCAATATTCTCATAAGTTCGGGGATGGCGATTGCAGGATGGGTATCATTCAACTGTATGGCAACTTTTAATGAAAACTGTCCGAACGTTTTATGCGTCTTTTCATACCTTCTTATGATGTCCTGCAGGCTTGCCGAGACGAAGAAATACTGCTGCTTGAGCCTAAGTTCCTTGCCCTTCTTTACCTGATCACTTGGATAGAGTACCCTCGATATGTTCTCCGAGTCGTTCTTTTGCTGGACAGCGCCGATATAGTCGCCGCTATTGAAGAAATCAAGATCAAAGGCACGGGTCGATTTTGCAGCCCAGAGACGCAGGTTATTTACCGTTTTATTGCCATATCCCGGCACCGGCATATCATAGGGCATAGCCATGACGTCTTCCGTATCTATCCACTCATGGCAGTCTTTACAATCTTCACCCCGGTAGCGGTTTACTCTGCCGTTAAATTTGACCTTATAGAGATGTTCGGGACGTGGAAATTCCCACGGGTTACCATGCCTCAGCCAGTTGTCAGGAGTTTCTACCTGCCAGCCGTCAATAAGCTTCTGGAAGAAGATACCGTACTCATAGCGTATTCCGTAACCGTAACCAGGGATGCCGAGAGTTGCCATAGAATCGAGAAAACAGGCTGCAAGACGCCCCAGGCCGCCATTACCGAGGCCGGCGTCCCATTCAAGCTCTCTTATATCTTCAAGAGAATAACCGAGATCATGTAAAGCATCATGGCACTTGTCAAACAAGCCCAGATTTACAAGGCTGTTCCCCAGACTCCTACCTATGAGGAATTCCAGAGAGAAATAATATACCCTCTTTGCATCCTTTTCGTAGTAGGTTCGCTGAGTCTCCAGCCATCTCTCAATAAGGTGGTCCCTTACAACATAGGCAATAGACATGAACGCATCCAGATCAGTTGTTGAGTAGCCATCCTTGGCAAGTGAATACTCAAGATGAGTCTGAAAGGCCTTCTTGAGCGATTCCACATCGGTCCTGCTGAAGAAATCATCACCGGAATCAGTACTTTTGGGGGGCTGCTTTGGCATAAGAACCTCTTTCAATTTATTGATTAAGGGCTATTTAGGGGATCTAGTAAAGAATAACAGGCAAAACATTAAAATGAAAGTAAAGGAGAAATATTTGGAAGACATAAGGTCACAACACAACCAGCGCATCAATAGCTGAAGAGGCAAGCAAACAAAAAGATAGATTCACCTCGGCCAAAACGCCTGAATCAAGTTGTTATAAGAACCGATAAAACCGGAAACCCTCATAGGCATGGTTGACATGGATCTTCCTTAACTTTGCCTATTGAAGCAAAGGGACGGGGAGAACCTCTTCCTCTCCCTCAAAAACTTTCTTCAGCCAGGAAGGAAGGTCGGCCTCCACAATTCCATCTCCATCTACGGTCAGGACAAATAATTTCTTCTCTACATCTCCAGAATCGGTAACGGCAGTCCTTCCTGTTGCGCCCTTAAAATCATCCATCATAAGTAGTGCATTTTTCATCTCCACCCTAGATCTTGCATCACCGTTTTTGATCAAGGATACAAGCATCATGGTGGAATCATAAGCCTGCGCTTCCATAGTTCCCGGTTTTCCCCCAAAAACCGACTCGTATTTCAAGGAAAACTCTTTTGCATCTTCATAACTACTATCGGCATAGAAACCTTCCGTAAATATCGTCCCTTTTACATATTGCCCCCCCATTTTCACAAGCTTAGGGGAGTTCCAACTGCTTGGCCCGAAAAACTTGATGCCAACAATATCATTATATGCAAACTGGGGAATTATGGCCGCTGCCTTAGAGTAGCTATCAGGTATGAAAACGGCATCAAAATCTATGATAGGAACGGTTTTTTCATATTCTTCCTTCTCTTTTTCCTCTTTTTTGTCAACCTTATCCATTCCTACCAGCCTCTTAATCTCACTGCCAAAATCATACTGCTTCTTATCATACCCTTCAATACCGACAACTTCTGCGCCAAGCAGAAGGGCGTCATTCCAAAAGTAGCTCATCATCTCTTCCCCATACAAGTCCTTCGGGTACATTATGACAAAACGCTTAAGCCCCATCTCATTTACGGCATATTCTGCAAGGGTTCGGGTCTCCAGCCTGCTTGTAACAAAATTTCTGAATATATAACTTCCCATATCTGGAATACCGTCTTTCTGACTAAGGGCCATCAGAGGAACCCCTCTTTCCTGTGCCCTTGCGGCGGCCGATTCGGACACCTTGCTAAGAAGTGGTCCCAAAATAGCTATAACCTTACCCTCATCAACAAGCTCATCAACAAGCCTCGCCGCCTCTTCGGGATCTCCCTTGGAGTCCTTAATAATAAGGTTAATAGGCAGGCCCTCTTCGCTTGAAAAGATACCTGCCGCAAGCTGCACACCTTTAAGCAGCTTTTCTCCGTAAGGGGCATATCTACCGGATAGAGGAAGTATGCACCCTATAGTGTCGAACCTGACATCCATCCTTTGAACTATAAGGTCAAGCGCTTCCTTCCCCTTTAATTTCAAAGATTCATTTTTAGTTTCACTGATAAAGGCCTCCAGCTCCACCTTGGCTTCATCATAGTTTCCTGCATCAACCTTTTTAACAATCAAGGCATATCTGATATAGGCGCCTACAAAGGTATCGTCAAATTCGGACATCAGCGCCATAAGCTCTGCAGCTTCAATCCTTTTTTCAACAACGCTTACCACTCGCCTTTCTATCTTCTCCCTGAGGCCATCTTCAGGATCAAGGTCGAGAGCCTTTGCATACCAAAGCAAGCCATCCCTGTTCCTGGCAAGATTGAGATAACAATCTGCAATTGTTGTCATAACGGCAACCCGCCTGGCTTTATCCAGAGAAAATGTTAAAAGAGATTCAAGGCTCTGAATGGCATCGTTATACTCCCTCTTTTTAAAATAGGCCAAGGCAAGCTTGTATTTTGCATCGAGCAGAAAATTACTATCCACATGATCAGCTATAATCTTCTGGAAATTTTCCGTGGCGGCATTATAATCGCCTTTTTTAAGAGCTATATCTCCTATCCTGAAATGAGCGTCATCCACCAGGGATGAACCGGCAAATCGAGTCACAAAATCAGAAAAGAGCTTGTATGCGATATCAGTCTCCCCCGTGTTTAAAGCGTCCTCTGCAGACATAAATGCATTTGTTGCATCCAGATCGTCCTTTTCTATCTGACTGGCAATGGCATCTCCACTCAAGCTACCGGCATCCCTCTTAACCGGTACGGCACAGGCTGACAGGCTAAGGCAAAGCAAAAGAGCCACAAATAGTGTTATTTTTTGCCTGGTAATCATTTGATGCTCCTGTTTGCGTTTATTGGTATAGATCTTCATTCCGGGATTTAAAGCCTATTTAATATTGCTGATATATGACAGCACTGCCCCGGCAAGAGTTGCGGAATCAATCATTACCGACAGTTCATTGTTATATTTAAGCGCTGAATGAGTAAAGTTATGACTCCCTATAAAAACGTATCTCTCATCAATAACAATCGTCTTCGTATGAGTTCTCTTTTCTGGGATATCGAATCTTACTTTAACCCCTTTTTTGGCTAGAATTTGAGCGGTTTTTTTATTATCAAGCGTAACTGAATCACTTTCTCTCCCGCCCTTCTCCATAACGAGGGAGACGCTAAGCCCCTTTTCTGCGGCTCTGCCAAGGGCATCCATAATGATATTCGCACGGTTAGAGCTATATTGGGAAGTCTTAAAGACAAACATGGATACGGAAATAGACTTCCTGGCTTTATTTATAGAATCGAGCAGAATATCAAAAAAATCGGAATTGCCGAGAAGCATGACCTCGCCCCTGGCATTCTCTATATATCCAGGCTCCAAGCCGACATCTAAAAGGGAAGCATCATTTTTAATTGCTAGATCACTATCGCCATTAAGCTTGATATAAGGCAAGATCTGATTGTATGTCTTTGCTCCTATCCCCTTGACATCTAAAAGAGAACTCAATTTTTTAAACTCACCGCGCCTCTCCCTGTGAGAATATATGGCCTCCGATCTAACCTCTCCGATATAAGGCAAAAGGAGTAGCTCCTGAATAGTGGCGCTATTTATATTTAGTTTCCCCGTAAGTGAAAGAGAGGCTGCAACGGGAGAAGAATATAAAAGGAGAAATAAAATCGGCAGCAAGGCCCTCTTAAGGAGAAAGTGGCTTTGAGGAGGCTTTGAATCGGTAAAAAAGGGGAAAGTGCGCAAGATATTACAGTCCTTTAAAGGAGAAAAAAAATTCAAATGCAACACTTGCCGAACCTCTTATATTCTATTAAAAATAATAGCCTATTCTACCCTTTCCATATAAAAAATCAACCGAAAAGCTCCTTAACCTTGTCAAAGAAACCTTTTACTATAGGAGTTGATTCATCGCCTGATTCTTCATCAAATTGCCTTAACAACTCTATTTGACGCTCAGTCAGCTTTCTCGGAACCTCTACCTTCAAGACAATATGCTGATCCCCCCGCCCGTAACCTCTGGCATCGGGAAAGCCTTTACCTTTAAGCCTTAGCACCTTGCCGGGCTGTGAGCCGGCAGGAATTTTCATCTTGACCTTACCGTCCAAAGTAGGAGCCTGGATTTCAGCGCCAAGCGCCGCCTGGGCAAAGCTTATAGGTAATTCGCAGACTATCTCGTTTTCCTGCCTCATAAAAAATGGATGATCCTCAACCTGGACAACAACATAGAGGTCCCCCGCAGGAGCGCCACCCAAGCCGGGTTCACCCTCGCCTGAAACCCGCAATCTCATGCCGGAATCGATACCGGCAGGTATCTTTACGGAAAGATTCTTGCTGATCTCAATCCGTCCCTTCCCCTTGCACTTACTGCAGGGGTCAATGATAATCTCACCTCTTCCTGCACAATGGTTACAAGGCCTGTTAACTGCAAAAAAGCCCTGTTGCATCCTTATCTGTCCACTCCCCTTACACCTCGAACAGGTATCGGTCTTTCCGCCAGAGCCGTTGCAGTGAGAGCAGTTTTCAGTAGTAGGGATTTTTATGGTAGTTTCCTTGCCAAATGCCGCCTCCTCAAAAGATATATTCATATTGTAGCGAAGGTCCGAGCCTCTTTGTCCCGATGACCTTCTTCCACCGCCAAAGAAATCACCAAACATATCCTCGAAGACATCTCCGAAACCGGCGCCGAAACCTGAATCGCTAAAGCCTCCAGCACCTTGCCCCCCCATGCTGTGACCGAACTGATCATAAGTGGCTCTCTTTTGAGGATCGCTTAGAACTTCATAGGCTTCATTGATCTTCTTGAACTTCTCTTCCGCCTCTTTATCATCCCTGTTTTTATCAGGATGGTATTTAACGGCCAGCTTTCTGAATGCCTTCTTAATCTCCGACTCAGAGGCGTTTTGGTGGACTTCAAGCAACTCATAATAATCTTTCTTAGACAATATTCCTGCTCCCTTAAAATCAAATAAGCCCAGCTTGCCGGGCTTATTTGATCATCATCAATAGAACATAGACACGATTAACGGTCTACCTTAAATAAATATACTTTTACTAAAAAGCGCCATTTATAGATCATCCTATTTCAAATCTGGATGAAAAGAAAAATCAGTCCTCTTTCTTTTCGTCCTTAACCTCTTCAAACTCGGCATCGACGACGTCATCCTTATCGTCCGCCTTTCCGGCGCCCCCCTCACCCGGAGCTGCACCCTCGGCTCCCTGGCTCGCCTGTGCATCTGCATACATAGCCTCGGCAAGTTTATGGGATGCCTCGGAAAGCGCCTCTGTCGCCTTCTTTATCTCCTCGACATCAGTACCTTCAAGGGCCTTCTTAAGAGTCTCTATGGCAGCCTCTATATTCTTCTTCGTCTCTTCATCAATCTTATCGGTATAATCCTTGAGCGATTTTTCAGTCGAATATATAAGCGTATCGGCATGATTTCTTGCCTCTACGACCTCTTTCCTCTTTTTGTCCTCATCGGCGTGGGCCTCGGCATCTTTAACCATCTTCTCAATCTCTTCCTCGGAGAGCCCGCTTGATGCCGTTATCTTAATAGACTGTTCCTTGCCGGTTCCAAGGTCCTTGGCTGAGACATGGAGGATACCGTTTGCATCTATATCGAAAGTAACCTCTACCTGCGGCACGCCCCTCGGTGCGGGCGGGATGCCAACCAGTTCAAAGCGCCCTATCGTTTTATTATCAGGGGCCATCTCTCTTTCTCCCTGAAGGACATGAACAGAAACTGCAGGCTGGTTATCGGCAGCCGTCGAGAAAACCTGGCTCTTTTTCGTAGGTATTGTAGTATTCTTCTCAATAAGCTTTGTCATAACGCTGCCAAGGGTCTCTATACCGAGAGAAAGAGGGGTAACATCAAGAAGGAGAACATCTTTAACATCCCCCCTTAATACACCGCCCTGGATAGCGGCGCCGATGGAGACCACCTCATCAGGGTTGACACCTTTATGAGGCTCCTTGCCGAATATACTCTTGACCCTCTCAATTACT
>JAVVFD010000112.1:0-8472 GCA_032250935.1 bacterium | reverse complement strand
GAGCGGCATCTTTAACCCGCCTGCGGCCGGATAGAGCATGGCGGCATAGTTTGAAAGCCTGAAGCGGAAGAGTCTGTTTGTGTTCAGTATAAACGATCTGAAATAGCTCTTGTTATACAGCTTGAGAAGGGCTAGCTGAAGGCCCGACAGTTTAAATAGCCTAAGGGCCATCTCTTCAGCCTTTTTATGATCAATCTGCGGTAGCGCTGCATAGACAAATGAAAGAAGAAGCGGATGAAGAACCGTCTTTTCCCTTTTAATCTCTGCCTCTCCATCTTTTTTCAGCTCCAGATCTAAATTCGAGCCTTTTGCAAGATGCCCGTCTATTAATCCCTCAAGGAAGCGATGTCTTGCCTCTGCAAAATGTCTTTCCTGCGCATCTTTAGCGTGATAATCGCCGGTAAGATATATAACGGGGGGATGAAACGCCCTGTCTGTAATATGGTGGGAAAGGACGCCGCAAAGGAAGGCGAAATGCCGATCGGGGCTGCATTGTTCCTCGTTCTTAGTCAAACGGGCAATAACCTCTTTATTTAGATCTCCCCTGGCGTTGTGTATTGCCTGCGATATGCACAGGATGCTTTTTTTATTGAAAACAGGGATATGGTAGTAGGCGGTATCGCATATAAGCGAGCCGACCATGAAAAGATCGAGGTTCTCCTTGAGTATGCCGGCGGCGCCTAAAGACTTTTTCTCGACCTTTTCAAGTGCCCCGGCGGATACAATAAGGTGTGTCAGTTCTTTAGGCATATGGACTCAGTAAAGAAAAAGGCAGCCAGGTTTTTTACCCTGGAGCGCCGCCAGCCCTCTTTCTGCATCCTCTAGGTCGGGATCAAGCCCGAGGGCAGCCTCATAGGCTTTTCTGGAGTTAGAGACATTTCCAAGCCTGTGATGCGCCGATGCGAGGGCCAGGCGGGCAGAGGGGTAGTCGGGTTTAAGACGGATAGCCTCTTCAAGGGCCGGAATCGCCTCATCGTCTCTGCCGAGATTCATAAGAGCAACTCCCTTCCCGTAGTGTATATTGAAGTAGCCCGGCAAGAGCTTAAGTGCAAGGTTGTAGTTATTAAAGGCAAGTTTATGCTCGGAATCTGCCGACTCAACGGATGCAATATTATAATAGGCAACGGCTGTTGCAATAAGATCGTTGTCCAGTTCGATGGCCCTTCTGAAAAAACCCAGACCCTTATCCTTTTCTCCCAGCTTAAGCCAGCTGGTTCCAAGGTTGAGCCATGCCCTTGCATATCGGGGCTCCATGTCGACACCCCTTTCAAGCTCCTCTATCGCTTCATCAATCATTCCTCGTGCAAAATAAACCGAAGCTATCGCCTTGTGGGCATGAGGAGACCTTGCATCGATGAAAAGCGCTTTTTCAGCCATGGTAGCGGCTTTGTCTATGAGGGGAGGATCATTTTCAAAGCTTCTGTAATAGAGTTGGATATAGCTTTCCGCCAGCGCCGAATAGGCTGGAGAAAATGCAGGATCTGAATCTATGGCTGCTTCAAACAGTCTTACAGACTCTTTGATCCCGCTGTCCGTGAAGTTTTGATAGGCGGCGACCCCCTCAATATAAGAGCGCTCGGCGCCCTCGGCTGCCGGAAGAGTATAAGGAAACAGAAGGGTAATGAATATGGAGATGGAGAAAATAAAAAGGGGACTGTTTTTAAAACAGGCTGTCACTGATTTTATCAATGTCGGGCCATCCCCTTGAAGTTTTGTCGGTTTACAGGGTCAGCTTTCGCAGACCCGTTTCAAGACTTCCGCATAGGCATCCTCAACCTTGCCCATATCTCTCCTGAAACGGTCTTTGTCCATCTTTTCTCCGGTAGATTTATCCCAGAGCCTGCATGTGTCGGGGCAGATCTCGTCACCGAGGAGTATTTCGCCCTTGTGGCGCCCGAATTCGAGCTTGAAATCAACGAGGTCAATGTTTCTGTCGGCAAAAAATTTCGTAAGCAGTGCATTTATGCGGTTTGCATAGCCTCTCATCTGGGCCACCTCATCGTCTGTGGCCAGATCGAGGACACGGATATGGTCCATGTTTATCATCGGGTCGCCCAGGGGATCATTTTTATAATAATATTCTATAATCGGTTTTTTCAGAGTTTCCCCTTCATCCCTGCCGAGTCTTTTTGCAAGAGAGCCGGCAATGATATTCCTTGATACAACCTCGACAAGAATGATATCCAGTTTTTTGTTCAGCATCTCCCTGTCGCTTAGTCTCTTAACAAAATGGGTAGGGATGCCGTTTTCTTCAAGATATTTGAACAGGACCTCGGATATCTTGTTGTTGACGATCCCCTTGCTTTCGATAAGACCCTTCTTTTTGCCGTCAAAGGCTGTGGCCTCATCCTTGAAATATTGAATAATCAGGTCCTTATCATCCGTAGCGTGTATGGTTTTTGCCTTACCTTCGTACAGTTTTTCTCGCTTTTCCATTTTAAACCTTCCTTAATGTTGTTTCTCTGCGGGGAGTTTTATTGTTTGGGTCGAATTTTACAGATGAATTCCCGTCTATGTCAATTGAAATGATGTTTTATGTTTTAAGCGGATCTCCCCCCGGGCCGCACCTATAATATTCGCTATGGATGGATTTATTTTGAACTCTTCCCGTTTTCGGGAGACTGAAAGATAAAACTCCTGTTTTCGTTTATAAACTTGAAACTTTCCCCTGCGTATTTATAGATCTTTTCTCCCTTGTCGCCCGGCCTGTAAAGGATATCTCCAAAAATTTCTATGCGATATTTTTCATCATCTGCAAACATTCGAATGGCCTTTATGGGGCTTGTTGCCTCATTGCGTGTGCCGGCCGGTTTTGCAACATCCAGTGCTCCCAGCCATTTTAGATAGCCCCTCTCTTCTTCAAATTTGAAAACTGAAAAACCACGACAGGAATCAGTTCCAACCTCTGCCAGTATGATAACGGTGTTTTCATTATAGAAAAAAGTGGGATTTGGCGTATAGCTGTCTCCCGCCCCTTTAGAGGTGAATATATTTCTATAGCGATTGTTTCTTTTTCTGATCAGGAAAAAACGGGGCCCTCTATCTTTATCGGTCTGATATCCTATTGCAGAGACGATGTAGTAATCAGCATATCCGGGGACCTTGTATATAAAGGGGTATTTGCCGCTGCCGAAAACCTTGAAGATATAGTCAGCTACCTCTTTCGCCTCTTCCAGGGGCATAGCTGCCCTGTCGTAGGTGAAGAGTTTTCCCTCTTCACTGATAAAGGCCTCATTGGGCCTGTGTATGGTCATCTCAACGGCCAAGGAGGAGGTCGGCGGCACCAGAAGGAGCGCAAGAATTAAGAGAGAGAGTATTTTCATTGTTTATACAGATATAAAGACGTTATCAATAATTTATAGCTGGCCCGCTATGGTTTTTTTGACCTTGTCTTGCCCGGGTTTTTGATGGTAGCCTCCGTGGCATCATTTTTTGTAATAATTGTTCTGATAGGGAAGGGTATCTCGATACCCTCTTCTTCGAATCTGCGGTTTATCTCCATGTTTATCCTGTCCTGTGTTGCATAGCGGACTGAATAGTCATCAACCCAGAAAGACATGCGAAGTTTTAGCGACGAATCTCCGAATTCGATGAAGTAGGCCTTCGGTTCCGGGTCTTTAAGCACCTCTTCAATGGACAGGGCCGCTGCAGCCATGGTCTCTTTTACCTTGTCCATATCGCTTCCGTAGGCCACCCCCACATCTATTCTGCCGCTTACCCTTGAATCGGGGTAGCTGTGGTTTATGAGCCTGGAATTTACGAGATCCGAGTTGGGCACGACAAGTATGGTGTTGAAGAAGGTGTTTATCTTGGTGCATCGCATGCCTATTTCTATTACGTCTCCCGTCTCGCCCGAATCGAGCTCCACCCTGTCGCCCGGTCTGAATGGGCGGTCCACCATGATGGTGAATCCCGAGATCATATTGGCCAGCGTGTCCTTGGCCGCAAGGCCTATTGCGAGGGAGCCGACGCCGAGGGCGGTAACGAGGGAGTATATGTCCTGGTTGAAATGCTTGAGCACGGCTATGAGGCCGCCCAGGAATATGAAGATGGCGAGGACCTTTTCGACGAGGGGAAGAAATTCCTTGTCGAGCCCTGAGCCCGTCTTCTCGGCTATCTTTTCGCCGTACCATTTGAGGCATTCATCGAAGACGGAGTAGATAAGAAAGACGGCAACGGATATACCGGCAATATAGATGACGCCGTCAATGACGCTGTTGATGGTCCCTCCAAGGGGGAGGCGCGTGAAGGCTATATGGATACCGGTAAAGAGTATGAGGAAGTGCAGTGGCCTTTTGACCCTTTCGATAATCCTGTCATCAAGGTCGGTAGGCGTCTTTTTTACGAGGATGGAGACCCAGTTATTGAGGGTATATTCCGATGACTTCCCGATCGCCCAGAAGACGACCAGTGTGAGGAAGGAGATAAAAAGCGTACTTGTCCAGGATATGGTGTCCATTATTTCTTCTCCGATTTATATTGCAGAGTAAGTTTGGCCATACTTTACTTGCGCAGTGATTTGTAAAAATAAATAAGTATTTTAACCGCAAAGAAATATATTTTGTGAAATAAAAGTTTAACTTTGTGCTCTTTGCGCCTTTGCGGTGAATTCGCTATAAATGTTTTATCGAAACCATTTACCAGTGTAGTATAGAGCGTAAATCAATACGACACTAGCCAAAGACCCGTTTAAATATATTGTCGATATTTTTCAGGTAATAGTCAAGGTTGAAGGCCTCATTAATCTCGTCTTTCGAGAGGAGTTTCATAAGCTCGGCGTCTGAAAGCAGCTCCTCCTTGAAGTCGGCCCCTTCTTCCCATACCTTCATGGCGTTTCGCTGAACGAAGGAATAGGCTTCCTCTCTAGTGATCCCCTTGTCTACCAGCTTGAGCATGATCTGCTGCGAATAGACGAGCCCTTTCATCTGGTTCAGGTTCTTCATCATGTTCTCGGGATATACGACGAGACCGTCTATTAGACCGATCGCCCGGTTTAGCATGAAGTCGAGCGTCACCGTGGCGTCGGGCCCGATAACGCGCTCCACCGACGAGTGGCTTATGTCCCTTTCGTGCCATAGCGGGACATTTTCGATTGCCGAGAGGGCATAGCCGCGGACGAGCCTTGCAAGGCCGGTAAGGTTTTCCGAAAGCACGGGGTTGCGTTTGTGCGGCATGGCGCTTGATCCCTTTTGCCCCTTGGTGAAAGGCTCTTCCGCCTCGTATACCTCTGTCCTTTGCAGGTGCCTGATCTCTACGGCGAACTTTTCTATGCTTGATGCTATGATGCCGAGGGTGGTGAAGAATTCCGCATGGCGGTCTCTCTGTATTATCTGGCTAGAGGCGGGCGCCGGTTTTAGCCCCAGTCTTTTGCAGACCTCCTCTTCAATGTCAAGCGGCATGTGGGCGAATGTGCCGACGGCGCCCGATACCATGCCGACGCTTATAACGTCGATTGCCCTCTCCATTCTCACCATGTTTCTCTTCATCTCGTCATGCCAGATGGCCAGGGTGAGGCCGAAGGTGACCGGCTCCGCATGTATACCGTGAGAGCGGCCCATCTGCGGGGTCATCTTGTGCTCCATGGCGCGCTTTTTCAGGACCTCCATGAGCCTCTTTATGTCGTCCAGTATCATCTCGCCCGATTCTTTCAGGAGCATGGCGTAGGATGTGTCCAGCACGTCGGAGGAGGTCATCCCCATGTGGATGAACCTTGAATCGGGGCCGACATATTCGGCAACAGAGGTTAGAAAGGCGATGACGTCGTGCTTTACCACCTTTTCGATCTCGTCGATCTTGTCGGCGTCGAAATCAGCCTTCTCCCTGATTACCTTCATCGATTCATCTGGTATTTTTCCAAGTTTCGCCCATGCCTCGCAGGCGGCAAGCTCCACATCGAGCCACTTCTGGTATTTATTCTGCTGCGTCCATATTGCGACCATTTCTGGTCTTGAATAACGTTCTATCATTTTTTTTTATACCCCTGTTTTTTTTGATGTAATTTAAATGCTGTTTGTTGCCGCAGAGACGCAAAGTTTTAAAGCTATCTCTAATAATTCGTCATGCTCGGCTTGAAAGTTTATCTCGTACTTGATACGGGGCTGGAATGACGAAATTAAGATTATTAGAAGTTGCCTTACTTATATTTCTTTGCGCACTCTGCGCCTTTGCGGTAATAGATTCAACTCGGCAATCCTGTTATCCCGTTTAAAATTATACCTCGACCATATCCCCAACCCTGTCCTGCTTCGCTATAGACAGCTCCAGTTCAGGGTGAAATCGTCCCCCCATCTTTTTAAGGATAGAATCATAGGCAAGATCGGGCCTGTTGTTCTCCTCGCTCAAATGGGCAAGGACTACTTTTTGAAGGCCGTCGTGGTATATGTCGTCAAGCAGGTCGGCGCAGTCCCCGTTGGAGAGGTGCCCCTCTCTCCCCCTGATGCGCTGTTTCAGGTGCCAGGGGTACGGCCCGTCGATGAGCATCTTCTCATCGTGGTTTGATTCCAGTACCAGTATATTACAGTTTTTAAGGCTCTCCCGTACAAGCCGGGTGACAAAGCCGAGGTCCGTTGCGATCCCCCCCTTCTTTTCCCCAGCCTTGAAGATAAAGCCGACGGAATGGGCCGAGTCATGGGGGGTGGAGAAGGGATAAAGCTCAAGGCCATTTACAGTGAAGAGATTCCCTGCCTCTATCTCGTTGATATCCTCTATCTTGCCCCAGACCCTTTCAGCTGCCTTGATAGTCTTGTAGGCGCAATAGACGGGGATATTGTATCTTCTGGCCATAACTCCGACGCCCGATATATGGTCTCTGTGGTTGTGGGTCACCAGGATGGCATCGATGTCGCCCGGGCTCGCGCCTACAGCCTCAAGCCTGGATGTCAGTTCCTTCCCGCATAGCCCGGCGTCAACGAGGACCCTCGCGCCGCCACCCTCAATATATATGGAGTTTCCCTTGCTGCCGCTGCCGAGGGCACAGAGGCGAAGATCTGTTTTAGACATTAAAACCTTTCAGAGGCTGACACGGATTTACACTGATCTATTATGATTTTTAATTGCCATGAAAATCCGGGAGCATCAGTGTTTGAAGCAATTGTTTGGATTAGCGGAGATTTTACTTTATCGGAGGGAAAGATTCAAGGGGTAAAGGGCCTTTAAATATATTAAGGATAAATAAAGGATTGACAATAAGTCTCAAACTTTTTATAGTTGTCAGTCATTGATTTGATCAAAAGGCGGCGTGGCCAAGTGGTAAGGCAGAGGTCTGCAAAACCTCCATTCACCGGTTCAAATCCGGTCGCCGCCTCCAATCATCAACCAAATCATCAAATTGGCTTCTTCTTAAAGTGCTATGAACTTTACCCTGATTAACAATTATATTAGTGCCAGCTGGATGCGCAGATTTTATAGCTTTGTGTTTCTTTTTTTTACGGCCTTGTTTTTATGCCCTCCTTCCATGGCGGAAGAGCTTGCGCCTGTTGCAGGCTCTTCCCTCGCAGAAGAATCAATGCCTGTCGGGGGAGAGCCGATAATAGAGGTCTTCTATCCAGCTCCGGATTCTCTTTTTAAAAATGAACTTGCCCACCTCGTCGCAAAGATTTCAGAAAATGGAGCGGCCTATGTTGTTGTCCGCGTGAACGAGCAGATGACTCCCGCTATCGACCTTACAGATGAGGCATACAGGGAAATACTCGGGGATACCCTTATTACAAGGCTCTATCTCCTGCCCGGGGAGAACGAGCTTGAGCTGTCCGTTAAAGATAAGGACGGAAAAATTCTCGAAAGCAGAAAGATGAAGCTCTATTACAGAGACAGTTTTTCTAATGACACTTCTTCCGTACCTGAGACGTACGTCATTAGGCCGATGCATACGCCAGATAGCGGAGAATATTGTAAGGGGTGCCACCGGATGGATGTCGACCCTCTCCTCGATATTGAGCCTGAAAAAAAACACGACCTTTTTTGCGTAAGGTGTCACGAACCGGGCCTTCTTTCCGGTAATCCTCACGGCACGGCCACATGGCGCTGTCTTGCCTGTCATAAGACGGGGGGAGATCCGCTTTATGGCGTAAAGGACACCGAGGGCAAGTTTTGTGTTGATTGTCATTCGGAAGAGGTCGAGAGTTTTAAGGGCATGAAGTCTGTTCATGGCGCAGTGAAGAATTTGAAGTGCCGCAACTGTCACCGGATGCATAATACCCAGGAGACCGGGCTTATTCCCGTCTCTGTTAACAAGCTCTGCTATGATTGTCATGATAAAGTTTATGACGGGAAACACATAACACCTGGGCATCCCCTTGAGGCCGAAAAAGACCCGTCGAGGGAGGGGAGGGGTTTTGACTGCACCAGTTGCCACAACCCCCATGCATCAGCAATTATAGCATTGCTAAAATATGAGCCCGGTATGATGATGTGTAAGGTTTGTCATTCCAAGTGATATCGCGGGGGGGGGGGGGTGCTATATGGCTTGCTTTT
>JAVVFD010000111.1:0-8607 GCA_032250935.1 bacterium | reverse complement strand
AGCATATCCCCTTCTCTCACAAGGAAGATGTCTGGCGAAGCCTCTCCCCAGAGGGCAAACTCTCCGAATAGTTTTCTTTTATGCGGGTCAAGCCGATTTGTGCGGACTATTCCGCCCTTGCAGTCAAATAGTTTTCCCAAATATGACAAGAGGGGTAAAAGGTATTCTCTTAAACTATCTGCCGGGACACTTTCATCGTAGCCTGTCACGGAAAGGTAAGAACCAAAAAGATCGACGGAGAATTCTCCCGCCAGTGGCTTCCCACCCCTTGCATCCATGCCAAGTTCCCCGCGATGAACAAGACGAAAGGCATCGGTGACGGTGCTAAGCCATTTAAGTCTCCTCTCATAGGCGAGAGCCGCGCCAAGAAGCAAGTCCTCCCCTCCTGCAAGAAGAAATTCAAATGAATCGGGCAAGGCCGCCTCAATTGGAGCCGCTACTCCGGGCCAGTAAAGCTTAGAGCAATGAAGGCAGATCCTTGAAAACCTTGCCCCCCCATACTCTTTATCACCGAGTAAAGGCACACCTGACTCGGCTGCATGCCTCCTTATCTGGTGCCTTCTGCCACGGCTTATAAGGGCGCGGTATAAAAAGTAACCGTTCCCTTTCCTGACGAAAGAGAATTCAGTCTCGCACTCCTTCCCGTCAAGAGGCGTCAGGCAGGTCCAGTTTTCGCCTTTAGCCGATTGACGGTCGGATATGAAATAATAGGTTTTCTCAGAAACACCTCTTTCATGGATCGATTCAGCCTCTGCAGTCGCCTCCTTAGTCAATGCAAAAAGAAGGATGCCGCTGGTGCCTTTATCCAGCCTTGAGCAGACGTATACCTTAATATGATGATGCAACTCAAGCCACTCGGCACAGCCCGATCCGCCTGGATCAGTTGCGTATGTAGATAGTCCTGTAGGCTTGTTAAGGATGAGCCATTTATCATCTTCATACAAAAAAACTGTTTTGTCGGCCCTGTCCACTTATATTCTATCCTCGCTTTGCGCTATTAATCAAATAGCAGTCCTTCAAAGAAATTCCTTTTAAGGCATATATCTTACTATTTATCCAACCTTACTGGCAATTAACATCTATAATTACACAAAGAGGCTTGCCAGCTTGTTGATTTTCGGATAATATTCAGTTCATATTGATATGGTCTGCTTCATACCATATTAATATTTCCTCCACCCTGCATTGATGTCAGGCTATAACCGCACTTGAATAAGGAGATGAATGAATAAGCGAAAAGGGATAGCTTTTCTTGTAAATGGAGAAAAGCCCTCTTATAGAAATAATATGTTTCTTGCAGCCCTTCAGATGAAAGGTTTTACTCCCATCCTTTTCCTGCGTAAAGAGATTGATAAAGGGACGGACACCGTAATCAGGGCCGAGTCTGACGGAATGACGGTTTTCACTGTAAAAATCCTGGGCGGCAAGGGAAGCAATAAAAGATATGGCGATCAGCTTAAAAAGATCCTTGCCCGGATTAAGGGAAGCACCTCTATTGTAATTGCCACACATCTGGACCACCTTCTTTTCTTGAGAAAAAATAAGCAAAATAACGTCTCTGTTTTTTATGACCTCACAGAAAAAAGCGTTACCGACAAAAAAATAGCTATCAAACAGCTTAATAGAGCGGCCAATTTTACTATGCGAACCGTTGAAGAAAGAATATTAAAATCTATCGATGTAAAAGGGATCAGTCTTGACGGCAGCATGGGAGAAAATAAGGCAAAGTACGCCAAGATCTGTTCCAGGGTCTCCAGGATATTAACCGTCCCCCCGGCCACATATTCTGTTAATGAGGAGGACGCTGCAAATATAAAAAAGAACCTTTCAGGCAAAAGGGTCATAGCCGCCCTTGGAGATTTTTCTAATTGGGACGATCTGTCTGATGCCGTCGAGGTCGCCACCAACGTTATCTCCTGCTATGATGACGTATTCTTTCTATTTATCGGCAAAACAGGGCTGGAGCGCGATACGCTTAATGAAACGCTGGCCAGTAACGACATCAAAGGCAGAGCCATATTCCTGGAAGGGCTTTCTTACGGTAAAATAATGGCATACCTTGAAAATTGCCACGTAGGTCTGGTTTTCTATTCAGGCTCGCCTGGAGCAAAAAACAGCTTTGACGACCTCAGTATGCGTATTTTTTCATTGATGCAGGCGGGGCTGCCTGTCGTGGCATCTTCCGAGAGTGAAACCTCAGATGTTGTTAAACTAAGTGGATGCGGCTTGCTTGTTGACACCTCGTCGTCAGTTGAATTTGCCAGCGCTGTTTCCTACATGCTTACAAGCCCCGACAAGGCAAAACTTAGCGGGGAAAAAGGGCTTAATGCATTCAAAAACAGCTATTGCTGGGAAAAGGAAGAAGAAAAACTTACGTCAATGCTTAGATAAAGCCATCCCCCCTCTTAGATTGCTATACAAAAAGAAAGAGTAAATGGAACCCCTTCAAATCTTTACACCCCTTTAGCTCTTCTGCTATTCTTTTAGAGTTCTAAAACAACTTCGGAGCATATTTTGATCAGCAAAAACATCGTCATAAAAGGGGCAAGAGAGCACAACCTCAAGAATATAGACATCGAGATTCCAAGGGATAAACTGGTGATAATTACCGGGCTATCGGGATCGGGCAAGTCATCCCTCGCCTTTGACACCATCTATGCCGAAGGGCAAAGGCGCTATGTGGAATCGCTATCGGCATATGCAAGGCAGTTTCTTGAGCAGATGGAAAAGCCCGATGTGGAATCCATAGAGGGGCTCTCACCAGCCATTTCCATTGAACAGAAGACTACTTCAAAAAATCCGCGATCTACGGTAGGCACCATTACGGAAATATATGACTACCTGAGACTCCTGTACGCCAGAATCGGGCATCCCCATTGCTACCGCTGCGGTAAAAAAATCGTATCCCAAACGGTTTCACAAATGGTTGACAGGGTCATGATGCTTCCGGCTAAAACCAAAGTCATGGTTATGGCCCCAATAATCAGAGGGCGAAAAGGTGAATACAGGAAAGAGCTGGATGCCTTCAGGAAAGACGGCTTTGTCAGAGTAAAGATAGACGGGGAGCTTCGCGACCTTTCAGAGGATATCTCTCTGGACAAAAAAAGAAAACACACAATAGAGGTAGTTGTAGACAGGCTGATCATCAAGGAGGATATCGAAACAAGACTTGCAGATTCGCTCGAAACGGCCCTGACGCTTGCCGGAGGGATTGCGACTGTAGAGGAGCTTGAAGGTGAAAGCCACATATTCAGCGAAAAATTTTCATGCATAGACTGCGGAATAAGCTACCCCGAGATAAGCCCGCGCATGTTTTCATTCAACAACCCCCACGGGGCATGCTCTGACTGTGACGGACTGGGCACAAAGATGTTCTTCGATCCTGCCCTCATTATCCCTGATGACAATATCTCTATCAGAGAAGGGGCGATTGCCCCCTGGGAAAGAAAGAGTTCTCTATACTATCATCAAATGCTTGAGGCGTTGGCTAAACACTTCGAATTCGATATATATACTCCATTTAAAAAACTGCCTGAAAAAACGATAGATATTCTACTAAGCGGTTCAGGCAAAGAGGAGGTAAACTTTTTCTATGAAAAAAATGACAGGAGGCACTTTTACACCAGGCCATTTGAAGGGATAATCGCAAACCTGTCAAGACGCTATCTGGAGACTGAATCCGATTCGGCCCGCGAAGAGATAGAAAAGTTCATGAACTCTCAACCCTGCCACTCCTGCAACGGGGCAAGGCTCAAAAAAGAAAGCCTGAGCATTACGGTAAACGGGCAATCTATCAACAAGATAACCGCCCTCTCCATAAAGGAGGCAAGGCTATTTTTCAAAGAGCTCAGACTTTCCGACAAAGAGCAGAAGATAGCAAGTAGGATACTGAAAGAGATCAACGATCGTCTTGAATTCCTGGAAAATGTAGGGCTTGATTATCTAACCCTGGATCGCTCTTCGGCAACACTCTCCGGCGGCGAAGGGCAAAGGATACGCCTTGCCACCCAGATAGGGTCATCACTTGTAGGAGTCCTTTACATACTCGATGAGCCCTCAATAGGGCTGCACCAGCGAGACAACAGCAGGCTGATCACAACACTTAAAAGACTAAGAGACATCGGTAATACCGTGCTTGTTGTAGAACATGATGAAGAAACCATAAAAGAGGCAGATCATGTCATAGATATGGGGCCCGGCGCCGGCCTCCACGGTGGAGAGGTCGTCGCTGAGGGTACGCCTTCAGAGATAATGGCATCTAAAAACTCTCTTACGGGCAAGTATCTCTCCGGCAAAATTTCTATCCCCGTACCTGAAAAACGACGAAAGGGAACGGGTAAATCCATAACTATAAAGGGTGCGACAGGGCACAACCTTAAAGGTATAACCGCCTCCTTTCCTATGGGAAAAATAAGCTGTGTTACGGGAGTTTCAGGCTCAGGCAAATCAACTCTCGTTATTGATACGCTTTATAAGGCCCTTGCAAGAAAGCTATATCGTTCCAAGGAAATACCGGAGCCATCCACTTCCATAACAGGCCTTAAATATATTGATAAGGTCATAGATATTGACCAATCTCCCATCGGCAGGACGCCGCGCTCAAATCCGGCAACATACACGGGACTCTTCACACCTTTAAGGGAGCTCTTTGCCCAGCTTCCCGAGGCCAAAGCAAGGGGTTACAGGCCGGGAAGATTTTCCTTCAATGTAAAGGGAGGCAGATGCGAGGCATGCAGCGGAGACGGCATAATAAAGATTGAGATGCATTTCCTGCCCGATATATACGTTCAATGTGAAGTATGCAAGGGGCATCGTTATAACCGCGAAACTATGGAGATAAAATACAAAGGGAAAAACATATCCGATCTTCTTGAAATGACCGTAGAGGAGGCCCTGGAATTTTTCCGCAACATCCCTTCAATATTAAGCAGGCTGCAAACCATGAACGATGTAGGTCTTGCCTATATAAAACTGGGGCAGGCCGCAACGACCCTTTCAGGCGGCGAAGCTCAGAGGATAAAGCTTTCAAAGGAACTGTCGAAAAGAAATACGGGTAAAACCATCTACATATTGGACGAGCCTACAACGGGACTGCACTTTGACGATATAAGGAAGCTCCTGGAAGTCTTGAATCGCCTGGCGGACAAAGGAAACACCATAATTATTATTGAACACAATCTTGACGTAATAAAAACGGCAGACTACATCATAGACATAGGTCCTGAAGGGGGAGATGGTGGCGGAGAAATTATTGCCAGAGGAACTCCGGAAGAAATCATAAAATGCCAGAACTCCTTTACAGGCAAATATCTGAAAAAAGTCTTAATACATGGGGGGTTAATTGCGTCTGATTAGAAAAAAATGCTATTGATTCTCCTTGACAGTCAGACTAAATACAGCTATCTTTTATGCAAGATAAATGAAAAATAACGGATCCATAGCTTATTACTAAAAAAATTAAAAACCCCAATAGGTCCGGACAGTTCCGGATTTAAACTTGTCCCCAAATAACAGGAGGATTGATTGGCGCTTATTGACCGTTACATAGAACCGCTTAAAACACCGGGATCACAGGCAATAACTCTAAGGACCGGCGCCGGCGTCGATATCATAATAAAGGGGAATCCTAAATCTTTAAGTTCCGCCCCTGTTCCCACAAATAAAATCATCTCCCTGCTGGAAGAGATCCTCCCCGCAGGCTTTCAGGACGAGGTTGAAGGTTCGTCAAAGGAGTTTGATTATCAAAGTCCCTTAGGCCCCGTCAAGATAAACGTTATGGCCAGGGACGGAAATGTAAGCGTAAGGATAGTACCACCGGGTGAATCGTCGCCAACAAACCAGGCAAAAGAACCGGACAGCCAGAGCAGCCCTCCCAAGCCTGCAGCTCCCGAAGCTGCCTCTCCCAAGGCCGCTCCACCGGCAGCCAAGCCTGGCGGACCTTTCGAGATAGATAAACTGTTTCACCACATGCTGGACATGGGGGCATCGGATCTTCACCTTAAATCGGGCAACAGGCCGATGATAAGGCAGGACGGATCCATGCAATACCTTGATAACACAGAAGTTTTGTCCAATGATGATCTTTGGGCTCTGCTCAGACCTATCATGCCCCAAAGAAACGTAGCTGAGTTTGAAGAGACGAAGGATACCGACTTCTCCCACCAGGTCGGAACCAGGGCCAGGATGAGATCAAATATGTTCATGGACCTGGCTGGCGTCGGGGCCGTATTCAGACAGATCCCCTCGGAAATACTGACCATTGAGCAGCTAAATATTCCGAAGGCAGCAGTCGATTTTTGTGACCACTCAAAAGGGCTCGTACTTGTTACCGGCCCCACTGGATCGGGTAAATCAACTACCCTTGCGGCCCTTATTGACTATGTAAATGAGAAAAAAAGCGACCACCTCATTACCATCGAAGACCCCATTGAGTTTGTGCATCCCCAGAAGAAATGCCTCATTAACCAGAGAGAGGTCGGCACAACGACCATGTCCTTTAAAAACGCCCTTAGAGCAGCGCTGAGGGAAGATCCCGACATCGTCCTTTTGGGCGAACTCAGAGACCTTGAAACGACTGAAATAGCTATCGAGACCGCAGAAACGGGGCATCTTGTCTTCGGCACTCTCCACACAAATACCGCCGCATCGACAGTCGACAGGATGATAGACCAGTTTCCTGCCGACAGGCAAAGTCAGATAAGGGCTATGCTATCCGAATCGCTCATAGGGGTGGTATCTCAAACTCTATGCAAGAAAATAGGAGGCGGTCGTGTGGCGGCTCTTGAGATTCTGGTAATAACAAGCGCAGTCTCCAATTTAATCCGCGAAGGAAAGACATTCCAGATTCCATCAATAATGCAGACCTCAAAAAATATAGGCATGCAGACACTAAATGACGTGCTTTGCGATCTTGTTAAAAGCAAAACCATTGCGCCCGAAGAGGCATATATGAAGTCAGTTGATAAAAAAAGTATGGTAGATGCCATGGCCAAGGTAGGTATTCGCTTTAAACCTTAACATGCCCCATAAAAAGATTAATAACTTTAAATGTGAATAAGGATGAGTGATTTAAGCATAAGAAAAGGCAAAGCAAATATAACGGCTGTATTTGTCGATGGTACAAAGATCCGGGGAGAAGTCTTCCTTGCATCCTTTTCACAAACCCACTACGGTCATCAGAAGGTTTCAGACATAATAGAGGGAGACAAACTCTTTATTCCCGTCTCTATCAAGGATGAAGAACGTGTTGAGTTCTTAAACAGAGACCAGGTAATGATTCTCGAAGGGGAACTTTCAAGCCCGGAAGATGAAGAAAAGCTGGCCATCGGGCTCTATCACATACAAAAAGTTAGAGTCATTTTCATTAACGGTGAAATAATGGAAGGCGCCATGATTTCGGAGTCTCCCCCTGAGAGGTCACGTCTTTCGGATTGCCTGAACCTTCCCGAAAGATTTATCAGTATGATAAAAGGCGGGCGCTATTTTTACCTGAATAAAAAGAGCGTTGTCAGAGTCGAAAGCATGAACGAAGACAAACCTGCCGAGACTACGCAAGCGGAAGAAGCTAATGAAGATGAAACCAATTCGGAAACAGAGCGGGAAAAAGGCATACCTGATGACACCTTGATTTCATAGATAGTCATTCTATTTTATTAAAACAACCAAGACTAACTTTATAATTTCATAAAACGGAGCGGAGGAATAAATGTTCAGAAAAACAATCATCCTAAATATCATACTGCTTTTCATCGCGGCGATGCCTTCACCTGCCGGTGCGGTCACGCTGACCAACCCTGGTCTTTATGCCATATTTGAAACCAGCATGGGAGACATCACTACAGTACTTTTTGAAAAAGAGGCTCCAAAGACGGTTGCAAACTTTATTGAACTGGCCGAGGGGAAAAAAGAATGGCGCGATGCCAGGACCGGTAAAATGGTGAAAAGGCCTCTATATAGCGGTACAATTTTTCACAGAGTAATTCCAAACTTTATGATACAGGGCGGAGACCCTGCCGGCAATGGAACAGGAGGCCCAGGATATAATTTTGAAGATGAATTCACCCCGAAACTTCGTCATGACAGCCCGGGAAGGCTATCAATGGCAAACAGGGGCCCAAATACAAACGGAAGCCAGTTCTTCATTACCGAAGTTCCTACCCCGCATCTTGACAATCGCCACACAATATTCGGACAGGTAATTGACGGCCTTGATTTAGTCAAAAAAATCGCAAGGGTCAAAAAGGCCCGTGGTGATAAACCGCTTAAAGATGTGGTCCTTAATAAAGTTACTATAAAGAGAATTGAGAAGAGCAAAACGAAAGAAAAATAATTGACTTTAAGCGCCCCTTTAAACTAGTATACCTTCTCTAGTTTAGCCTTATTTGGAGGACGATATGGGAGAGACAGAAAAGAACCTGCAAGCGGCACTAGCTAAACTAAGCGAAATCTCAAAAAAAGGTTTCGGGATAGCGAAAGATTCCTTCAACCAGTCCTCCCAAACTGTAAAGGAGTCAATTGCGCATTCGTCTCATTCAGTTAAGGTAAGGCTTGACATAAACACGCTTCAAAGAGAAAGAAAAAAGTTGTCAACAGACCTTGGAGAACAGG
>JAVVFD010000110.1:0-8914 GCA_032250935.1 bacterium | reverse complement strand
CAGGGCATCCTTCTTTTGAGCCTCAAGCGCCTTTCTTAGAGTTGCCTCCTCAAGTTTGGCGATTTCATAATCATCCCTCCATTTTCTAACAAATTTCCTTACTTCTTCCTCAATTATCTCTTCCAGTGTTTTTATCTGTGACAGTATACTGGACATTTTTGGATGTTTATCCTTGTATGTTCCGGAAAGTTCGGCCCTTTGCCTCTTCAACTGGAGAAGGTCACTGTTAAGGGTGTCGACCTGAGGGCTTTCGACAAGATTAGTTAAAGACTCCCAACTGTTCTTTGAAAGAAGATCTTTAAGCTGCCTGTACCTCGTCTCCAGCTTTAGTCTGTCCATATTCGCCTTTATGACGGCAGAATTGAGTTCAGACAACTTTTGAACGACGATATTCTGCCTCTCTTCAGGAGAGATAATATTTCGTTCCTCCTTAAACTGCTGAAGGGCAAGTTCTGAGCTTGTGACCTTTCCCTGCATGCTTTCTATCTGCTCAGATAGCCATTGGGAAGCCTGTGAAGACACGGCTACTTTTTCCGCTAAGGTATGTTCTATATACTGGTCTGACCAAATATTTGCAATTCGAGAAGCCTCTTCAGGGTCGATACTCTCGAAAGAAAGATCGACAAACCTGCTCCCTCTAACAGGGGTCACTTTCAGGGCAGCCAGCAATTTGGAGACTGGATCGGCAAGTCCCTTATATCCGGGAGTGTTCGCAAGGCCCGATACAGCAAACACCTTTCTTGCAAGAGATCTGCTCTTTATTATCCCCGCCTGCGTAACATAATAGTCCGATGAAGATGCATCTATGTTCATCACCTCCTGAAATGACAATATATTCGGATTGTCTCTTTCTATGATGATCTTTGCAGTCGCCTCGTAAACGGGAACGATAGAAAAGGCCTTGATGGAAACTACCGTAACAATTATAAGGAAAAAGCTGGCCACCAGCCATAGCCTCTTCCTTATTATCCTTACATAGTCCTTAATGTTCAGTTCATTTACAGTTAATTCATTCATAATATTAAAAAAAGCTCTCGGGGATAACAACAATGTCATCCGCCTTGATATATATATCCTTCTCCTTATCTCCCTTTATTATATCTGAGATATCCACATTGATAGTCTCTTCCGCTCCATCTTTCCCCCTTATTACCTTAGTCCTTGAAGGAGCGGCTATCTTTGTAAAACCGCCCGCCCTGGTAACGGCCTGAAGAATTGTCAGATCCTTATCAATTGAATAAAGGCCGGGGCTTTTCACCTCACCGAACACAAAATAGGAGTTGGCATTCGGAATCTGGACAACATCGCCATCGTGAATATTGACGTTCAGGGATGTATCTCCCTCATCCAAGAGACGTTTAAGATCTATCTTGAGAGGTTCTTCTATAGCGCCACTCTTGTTGCCTTTTTTTGATCTTGAAATAACGGCATGCCTGGCTGCATTATTACTCAGACCGCCGGCCCTGGAGATCGCCTCAAGAAGGGTTATGGTTTTAGTTAGTTCATACATCCCAGGACTGGCAACGCCACCGAGAACATAAATCTTTCTACTCCTGTATTCCTTGATCAATATGGATACCTGGGGATTTTTAAGATAGTCTGCCAGAAGCCTGGCCTCAACATCTTTTTCCAGCTCCCTCCCCGTAAACCCTTCAGCCTTTATCCTGCCAAGCAAGGGGAAAGGGATATAACCATCAGGGGAGACCTTAACGGTTACAGAAAGATCGGCTTGATCGTAAACCTTAATCTGGATAACATCTTCAGCGCCAATCCGGTAGTCTTCGGTCATCTCAGCGGCATAAAGAAGAGAGGCAAGTGAAATAATCGCGCTTATATTTATTAAAAGTAAATAGATTGATCGGGCCATAGTCACAATAATATATTGATTTGTCAGATTGCTCTAGAATAGGGCGCTAAGTTTGAGGTTGTAGCGGTTGACTTGATAATCGTAGGAATATAGAAGCGGGTCAAGATCTGAATCTCTTTGCTCAAATGCATATCCAACTCCAGCACTTAGCCACGGCTTAACATTATATTTCAGATTAAGCTCAAGGCCGCTTAGAGTATCCTTCCTGTCCACATCGTCAGTATAATCATTAACGCCGTAGTAAGTATCAAGATTTGCGGATACCTTATATGTCATCTTATAAGCAACATTGAGTGAAATCCTGTTCTCTATGAAAAAGTTGGAGGAATTCCCTGACAAATCCACAAAAAAAGACTCTTCCGTCTTTCTGGCGCCTGTTAAGGAGAACTTTGAAAATTCAGAAAAATCATAATTTATGGAAAGAGATGCAAGCTCTCTATTAAAATCTGTTTTGGCCGCAGATTCATATTTTCTGCTCTGATATCCGCCCATAATATCCAGATTCAACTTTGATGTGATCTGCCCTCTCAATCCCAGACCATATGCATCGTAGGTAGAGTCCCTTTCATCGCCCGCTATGACTTCATCATAAGCTATCTGCCCCCGTCTATATTCAAGAAACATAGTGGTCTTTGGTAGAAGCTTCAGTAAAAGGTCACCTCCGAAGGTCTCCTCAAGCCTGTCATGCTTTTCAAGTACTGGACTGCTATCTTCATCGTAATCATGCCTGGTAGCGCCATAATTAAGCTCGAAAGACAGCCTGTCAAAGACATTGGAAGCTATTGCCACTTCAAACAAATTCTGCGTCCGTTTATTCTTATCGGTTATTTCGGAAGATGCCGGCTCGGCAGTCTTCACGAAGCTATCCCTAAGTTTTAATTTGAGGCCTGCAGGAAATCTTGTCTCCAAAAAGGCTGTTGCTGCGTGATCCTCCCTGTCTTCCTTATCCTGATCGTGAAATCTTAGAATGTTTACATTATAACTCAGCAGAAAGATCCTTTCATCGTGAGCACGTTTAAGTTCAATTGAAGGCGATAAGGCAGTGACGCTATCTCCAACTTTTTCTATATTTTTATCATCGTTCAGATAAATATTATCGTCATAACTATGTGATATGGAAATAGAAGGGTGCAGTTCTGTGCCTCCAAGATGCATGTTTCCAACTGCATATGACAAGGATGGAAATAGCCCCAGGAAAATGGCCGTCAGAAAAATATATTTGTTGTGGCTTTTATATCTCACTAAAACTCCCGCAAATCAACAGCTTCCAGGAATGTATGGACTTGAACCACAATCTTCCTCAACGGGAAGGGGGGCTACAATTGTTTCAAATGGCTGTTCTTCAGGTCCTTTATCTCGCTCTACTCCCGTATCGGGATTTATTATATCCAGATCATCGGTTACGATGTCACCTTCTTTCATTTCGGTAGTCTGCCCATTCCTGACAACTTCCACTGTACCATTTACAACGGCAAGAGTTACTGTTCCGAGCGCTCTATTAACGGTGACGGTAAAGACGTCTCCTCCATCGAGCATCGCCTTTATATCGCCCACCCCTATCTCAACAGATCCGGAAGCGTTTCGAACTGTGGTAACAGCGGCGCCTCCTTCTAACCGGGCTATACCAATAATTATCTCATCGCCGGCATCAAGTGTAGCGTTCAAGGAATCGTTAGAGACATTTACTGTTTTTCCGACGGAACCCGGCACCCCGACTGATGTTCCTTCAGCTGTTTCACCGATTAAGACAGAACCTTTATCTTCCAGGTCTATTGTCCCATTTTTACTTTCTATGTCTAATTCACCCTTTACGCTCTGAATAAGGGTCTTGTCCTGATCCTTAGACTTAATCCAGACCTCTTTTCCCTTTCCCAGACTGAATTCATAGGAACCATCCGGCTTTGCAAGGGCTGCAAGCCCATCGTGACAGGCAAACTGTAAATCACCGTTAGAATCCAGGTACATCGATACGCTTGTCCCTTTAATGCCTGCCACTGCGACTTTTGACTCAAAGGAGGTCCACTTTCCCCTCGCCTTTTTTATATTGGCCCAGAGTTTTCCAAAACTCACCTTTATATTACGATTCATAAAAGAGCTATCGACAAACCCGAACAGCTTCCTTTTAGTGGGACGCTCCTCAAGTTTAAAACTCGTATCTTCATTTACTTTCATAACGCTTCCGTCATCAAAGGTGATCTCAGCGCTTCCAGCAATTGTCCTGATTTCGTCTCCACTATACAAAGTCACACCGGCTTTTTTCACCCTCATCCATTTACCCTTGGCCCTGACACTGCTGTTAATCCTTACCTCGCCCTTTACGTTTGTAAAGGATGCTATCTCCTGAATTGCAAGCGCTGATACAGGACATAAGAATACAAAAATAGTCAAACAAATAAACGCTGAAAGAAAGTTCCTTGTTATATAAACTGATTTAATCATGCGGACCCTCTTTATTATTTCAATAAGGATAAATTAACAGAAAATTTTAGCTGAATTTCTGGCATCAGTTCTCTAAAATTTCAACAAGCAAGCCATCTGACAAAGACTTTACATCAAACTTGACCTCAGCGGCAGATGAAAGGTCAAGAACAAGTCTCAGCATGCCGGGATGCTGTCCAACTCTTACAGTCTTCAATAAAATACTGTTTACAGGCAATTCATCGAGGTCTAAAAGCTCCTTGACACCTTTTATATCAATAACAAGTCTATCAGGTTTATCCATAAGACGCGATGTATAATCCCCAAAGAAGCCATCCCCTCCAAGAAAAACCTTGACCCCCCTTGCCATCCTTTCAACGGAAATTCCGGTCAGGTGCCTTGCCTTATTTAAGCCCTTAAACTCATTATCAGAATTTCGGACATCATCGCCGTCTTCAGATACATTAATAATCAAACCACTGTCTGTAGGTTTTATATCATAATCGAGCATCGGTTTTCCCGGCGTGTCCAAAACTATACGTGTATATCCAGGGTGCTGCCCTACCCTAACCTTCCTGACAAGTTCGTCATTTACCTGTAAAGTGTCTGTCTTCAGCTGCTCAATTACCCCTTTAATATCAATAACAATCCTGTCGGGCTTGTCAAGCTTCTTTGTCAGATAGTCATTTATAACGCCGTCAGCCATAACAACAAGTTTAAACCCGCTGTCTTTTTCCACATTAAGACCGGTAAGAAACTTAGCCTTTCCGGCATCTTCGGGCAAAACCATTTCAGTAGACCGTATTTTACCCTCTTTTCCAGGCAGGTCGACCAAATCGCTTCTCTTCTCTTTATCGGTTGCAGCTTCATCCAAATCAGATTCAGGCGCCTTTCCATCAAGGAATCCGGGGGAATCTATACGGCTCTGGTGATATGTTATATAGGGCCTTTTATCAAGATCAGCTAGGAATCCGTCCTTGTCGTTGCAAATGATCTTAAGGCTTGTCACCTTGCCTTCCTCAACGCTTACCTCCGTTTCACTTTCCAGGGGATATTTATAATCTTCATGATATTCAAAAACCCCATAACCTGATCCAGAATACAAGGCGCTTACATTTATCTTATATTTCCCTTCAGGCAGTCCATTGATTGTAATACCGGAAAGGCCCGCCTCACCAATTCTCTTTTCAAGAACTGTCTTCCCATCAATCAAGACCTTGTAGGAGCTTAATTGAAAAGGTGCTTTCAGTTTCTCCTGCAAAAGGATTATTATCCCTCCAAGTTTTCCATTTTCCTTTGCCAGGGCATGGGAAGAATGGGCACAAAAAAAAGGCAAAACAAAAAAAATGAGGAGAAATATATTTTTCAATTTTCTTATTGCGGAAGGCATTTTTTAATCAATATCTCTCTTTGATAAACTGTTCACACATCTTAACTATAAGTAGCTGAAGAATCAAGCCTTTTAACCTGTTTCAGCGGGTCAAAGTCATAGTTAAAAATCCTGATTGAAAAAAGGAAAGCATCTGTTCACACATAAAACCTTCATATCTTTTCATCAAGAACCAAGTTCTTCCATCTCCATCAGCTCCAGTTCTTTAATCCTGTCCCTTAATTCGGCAGCTTTCTCGAAATCCAGAGAAGCTGCAGCAGCCTTCATCTCCTTCTTTAAGCTCTTAATAATTGCAGCAATCTCCTTTAATGGAATGTAATTCAGTGGAGACTCCTTCGCCTTAGGAATGGTTACGTAATCAGATTCATAAATTGAAGCCATAACGCCCTTAATCTTTTTCTTGATACTTTCCGGAGTAATTCCATTCTTTAAATTATACTCCAACTGATGCGCCCTTCGTCGTGCCATCTCTTTAATTGATCTTTCCATTGAACCTGTAACAGAATCTGCATACATAATTACTTTACCTTCAACATTTCTTGCAGCCCTTCCACAGGTCTGAATCAGGGACGTCTCTGACCTTAAGAAGCCTTCCTTGTCGGCGTCAAATATAGCTACAAGTGACACTTCCGGAATATCCAGGCCCTCTCTTAGAAGGTTAATTCCGACCAGCACATCATACTCTCCTGATCGCAAAGAACTAATCAGCTCGATTCTATCAAGAGTTTGAACATCTGAGTGCATGTACCTGACTCTTACGCCGAGTTCACTGTAATATTCCGTGAGTTCTTCCGCCATACGTTTAGTAAGAGTTGTTACAAGCACCCTTTCCCCACGCCCTGCTATTATCCTGATTTCTGTAAGCAGATCATCCACCTGACCATTAGCGGTTCTTATTTCTATTTCCGGATCAGTAAGTCCTGTAGGTCTTATTACCTGCTCAACTACTACTCCCCTAGATGCGGCAAGCTCGTATTCAGAAGGAGTAGCGGATACATATATGGCCTGATTAACCAGCTTTTCAAATTCTTCAAAGCAAAGAGGCCTGTTATCGAGGGCTGAAGGCAACCTGAAGCCGTGGTTGACTAAACTCTCCTTCCGTGAACGGTCTCCTTTATACATGGCACGAATCTGGGGGATAGATACATGGGATTCATCAATTACCAGAAGAAAGTTATCAGGATAAAAATCGATCAATGTAGGCGGAGGCTCGCCTTCTTTTCTTCCCGTCATATGTCTTGAATAGTTCTCTATGCCCTGGCAGTGACCTATCTCCTGCATCATCTCAAGATCATAAGAGGTTCGCTGCTCAATTCTCTGTGCCTCGAGAAGCATATTATTTGACTTGAAAAATCTTATCCTTTCTTCCATTTCACAGCGAATATCTTCCATAGCCCTCTTCAGGGTTTCAGGCGGCGTGACATAATGGCTGCCCGGATATATGACTGTCTTTTCCAATTTCCCGGTTACAGCACCTCTTAGTGGATCTACCGTATATATGGCTTCCACAGTATCTCCAAACATCTCTACCCTGATCGCGACAGACTCTTCATAGACCGGGAATATCTCGACAACATCGCCCCTTACTCTAAAGCTTCCACGGTGAAAATCGACATCATTCCTTTCATAGCGGATTTCTACCAGTTTCCTCAAGATAAAATCTCTGGAAAGTTCTTCCCCTTCAGTCAGCCTGAGGATCATTCCATGGTACGCTTCCGGTGAGCCCAGCCCATAGATACAAGAAACAGAGGCAACAATAATCACATCATTTCTCTCAAGAAGCGAGTATGTGGCTGCATGCCTCATTTTATCTATTTCTTCATTTATGGCCGAATCTTTCTCAATAAAGGTATCTGAAGAAGGCAGATAAGCCTCGGGCTGGTAATAATCATAGTATGAGACGAAGTACCCTACTCCATTATCAGGAAAAAGTTCCTTAAATTCACTATAAAGCTGAGCTGCAAGCGTCTTATTCGGGGCCAGCACAAGAGTTGGTCTATTGACAGCCTGAATGACGTTGGCGACAGTAAAAGTCTTGCCCGACCCTGTAACGCCGAGCAAGACCTGTCCTTTATCGCCGCCAAGAACCCCCTTGGTCAAGGCTTCTATAGCCTGAGGCTGATCCCCGCCAGGCTCGTAATCACTTACTATTTTGAATTTTGGCATATCTGGATTTCGAGTTAGCTCATTACAGGGAAAGCTGTATAAGATCAAAGAAAAAGAGGATTTAAAAAAAGATGGTTTGGTCGTTTATCCAGGGAAAAACTGTCAGCCGCACATCGTCAATATTGCATTTGGTATATCTTTCAGGCTTAATGTTTTGTCGACTCCACCGGCCTTTATCGCTTCCTTCGGCATACCGAACACGACGCAACTCTTCTCGTCCTGTGCAATCGTTCTCGCACCAGCCTCTTTCATAGCCAGCATGCCTTTGGCCCCGTCAGAACCCATACCGGTAAGGATTACACCAACACTGTTAGCCCCGGCGTAGTTTGCTACTGACTCAAATAAAACTTCTACAGAAGGACGCTGATGAAATACAGGCGCATCCTGATTCAATGAGACGTAATATCTTGCGCCACTTCTCTTTAAGACCATATGATGACTTCCTGGTGCAATAAGAGCTATACCGGGGTATACGCCATCTCCCTCTCTGGCCTCCCTTACCTCCATCGCACACTGTTCGTTCAATCTCTCGGCAAAGGCCTTGGTAAATTTTTCCGGCATATGCTGCACAATTACAGTTCCGGGGGTATCAGCAGGCATCTGCATAAGCACTTCCCTTATCGCTTCCGTCCCGCCTGTAGAGGCCCCGATAGCAATTACCTTATGGGTGCTTTTAGCCAAAGCTCTCGTGCTTATGAGACGTCTTGTTGCAGAAACAGGTTCTTCCTTTTCAATTAATTTCCTTACTCTGGCCTTGGATGCTATCTTCACCTTATTGATGATATCCTTTGCAATAATTTCCATGCCTTTGGTCAGGTCCATCTCCGGTTTTGCAATGACATCTATCGCGCCGGCCTCGAAGGCCTTCATTGTGGTAATAGCTCCTTTCTGAGTCAGCGAGCTTACAATTACAACGGGCACAGGGAAGTGTTTCATGAGTTTCTTGAGAAATGTGATGCCGTCCATTCTCGGCATTTCTACATCCAGGGTGACAACATCAGGATTATATTTAACAATTTTATCTCTTGCAATATAGGGATCAGGGGCCGAACCCACCACATCAATATCACTGT
>JAVVFD010000010.1:0-38562 GCA_032250935.1 bacterium | reverse complement strand
CGGCCCTGTCGACCGCCACATCCAGGGGCTCATCGAACTGACCTTTGCCGTCTCCCCTGAAACCGAACCTTTCGAGGTAGATCCCTTGAGCCGTGAAGAAGGCAAGAGAGTGGTTTCCGCTGTCTGCCACTATTACACGGTTTTGACTATCAATGGCTATGCCTGTCGGCTCATCCAGTTCACCCCATCCGTCGCCATCCTTGCCGAACAAGAAGAGATATTTCCCCTCAGGGCTGAAGACCTGAATGCGTTCGTTTCCGCTGTCAACTACGTAGAGATTCCCATCATCGGAATGGGCGAGCCCTTTTGGAGTTTTAAATTCTCCAACGCCACTCCCTTTCTTTCCAAATTGCCTGATATACTTTCCGGCGGAATCAAAAACTACAACGCGGTTATTATTGGTGTCAGATACATATATATTCCCATCGGGGGCAAGGGATAGACCGGATGGGGCGCCAAAGCTTTGACCTTTTCCACTGCCAAAGTCGGGGCCTATCTGAAGCAGGAAGTCAATCTGTGCCTGCGCCATGGTGGGAAGTGCAGATATAAGAAAAAGGAAGGCGAAGCAAAAAAATGCCTTCAGACAGGAATGTCTATATTCTAAAATTAACTTCAACATGGGTAACCGGTCTATTTAGAGAAAGAGGAAATTAAACGCCTTATATCGGATCAGGCATATTAGATTTAAGGGTGCCTCTAATAATCGGTCATACCGAACTTGATCCGGCATCCAGATCCCCGGATTCGACTGGATGCCCGCCTTCACGGGAATGACAAAATCAGCATCCTTAGAGACTGCCTTAAGACTTTTTGGCTCCAACCAGGCTAAAAAGCACTTATTCTGAAATTTCGGTGATATCTTCAAGAAGACCCCTGGATCTCGTTCTGATATCCTTTAGCTTGTTCTTTATGATATTCAAGGCCTCTTCCAGCATTTCTACCTTTGCCGCTTTGGCCCTTAAACTTTCCACATCATCCTTACATTGCTTGAGGTCTTCCTTGGTTTTCATAAGTTCCTGATCGAGAGCTTCCCTGGATGCCAGTGTCGTCTCAAGTTCTTTCTTTGTTTCGTCAAGCTGTGCAGTCAGATTCTTTAATTTGACGTTCACGGCATCACGCTCCTGCGTCAATCTCTGCATACTTTCAAGCACCTTTCCGTGAGTCGATTTAGAAACACCGCAACCGGTCATAAGAAGTATAAGCGCAAGAAGAACCATATTTTTCATAAAGACGCCCCCTTTAACTAAGTTATATGTTTTTATACTATAAAATAGCAGTAATTATTGCAATAATTATTAAAGGTGATCCGGCACGATTTGAAATTAATTTTGTATCCTATCTTAATTTACCCTATAATTATCATGTTGATGTTAAATCATAAATTATTTAGGAGCTATTATGAAGATTTTACTTACATCCCTTATAACTGGCCTGCTCGTTTTTCATGGCGCTTTTGTCTTGGATGACTCCCTCTTTGCAGCCGATAAAAAGGAGGTCGTCGTTTCGCAGGGTTCTGGCAGCAAGAGGCTCCTTGACAAAATCTGGGGCAGGATCAGGACCCTTTACCCCCCAAAGACAAAGAAAAGGCCGGGTGCCGCTGTGGCCGGCATTAAAGGCGCGGAAAAGGGGTCTGAAGATCTGAAACCGCTCTGGAAAGGGGACATAGAGGATAAAAGGGATGCCGAGATTGAAGCGTTCTCAATAGCCGAAGAGCTTGCAGCCGGTGGGAAGTGCTCTGAGGCTCTTGTTGCCTTTGCCAACTTCGGAAAGGAGTTTCCAGCAAGCTCTCTTGCACCTAATGTGCAATTCATTTCCGCAATTTGCTGCCTGAGCACAGACCGACCTGATGAAGCTGCCCGTTTGCTGAACCAATTTATCGCGGATTATCCGGATCACGATCTAAGTCCGGATGCAGCTGAACTGCTTGAGAGTATAAAGTGATAGCTTTTTAACTTTTCTCCAGAATCATAAGCTGCACATCCATGACGTTTGTCCCTGTAGGGCCTGTTTTCAACAGGCCTTCAGCATTTTTAAAGAAGTTGTATGAATCGTTGTTTTCAAGATATTCAGATGAATCGTAACCTGCATGGGCCGCATTAATGATGGTATTACCGTCAACTATCGCCCCCGCCGCATCTGTAGGGCCGTCGGTTCCGTCGGTGCCTGCCGAAAGAAGTGTGATGCCTTGAGTTCCTTTTATCTTCCCGGCAAAGGCCAGGGCAAGTTCCATATTCCTTCCCCCTTTGCCATCGCCCTTGACAACAACCGTCGTCTCGCCGCCTGAGATGACGCAAAGCCTGCCGCCCGACTGAAGAGAGCTTTGCCTCTCTATCGCGTATTCTGCCATCTTAAAAGCCACCTGGACCGCATCACCCGAAACCCGGTCCGACCTTATTTCCGTCTCATAGCCGAGCTCTCCGGCTTTCGACCTTGCAGCTTCGAGCGCTATGCGGTTGTTGCCTACAATAAAATTCCTGACTCCTGAAAAAACTATACCCCCCGGTTTAGGTGTATCCTCAAGCTTGCCCGATGCCCTCTCAATCAGGTAGTTCATGACATTTGGGGGGATATCCTCCCTTAAGACGAATTTATCGATCACATCCAAGGCATCCCTGAAGGTTGTCGGATCGGGAGACGTGGGGCCGGATGCGATGATGTCGAGGGGGTCCCCTATAACATCGGACAGTATGAGAGATATCAGCGGTGACGGAAAGGCTGCCTCGGCAAGCCTTCCTCCCTTTACCTTTGAAAGATGTTTCCTGACGCAGTTAAGTTCCTGAATATCGGCGCCTCCCCTTAGAAGAAGATCGGTGCTCTTCTGAATATCACCGAGGCTTAAGGTCTCGGCAGGCGCAACAAGGAGGGCCGATCCGCCGCCCGAAAGAAGGCACAGGACCAGACTCTTTTCACCGGCTGATTTTAAAAGTTCTATGATTTTTTCAGAGGCCTGAGCGCCATTAACATCTGGAAGGGGGTGGCCCCCCTCAAAGATTTCTATCCTGCCCAGCTTCCCCCCGTGGCCATACTTGGTAACGGCAATTCCCCCGGATATGAGATCGCCCAGCGATTCCTCTGCAGCCCTGCACATGGGATATGCCCCCTTCCCGGCGGCAACGACAACGACCCTTTCAAAGCGGCCCTGCTCAAAGCTATCCCTTACATCATCCATATGCTTCATGACACAGGCATAAGGGTCAACGGCCTTCAGGGCGGCATCAAAGATCAATCTCGCTTCATTTCGTGCATTTATAGAGGAAATAGGCGGGTTCATATTTAGGCCCGTTCAGGTGAAATCACCTCTCCTGTCATTTTTTATTCAAGTATCTTGCGGCGATCCATGACATCATCTTTGTGCCTATTATGATCGCCTCCTCGTCTATATCAAAGTGAGGATTGTGGAGGGAAGCTACGATCCCCTTTTCCCTGTTGCCCGTGCCTAGCCTGAAAAGGACGCCCGGCGCCTTTTCTGTGAAGAGGGCAAAGTCCTCCGAACCCATCATAGGTTCGCCGAGTTCAATACTGTTTTCACTTCCCACTATATCAGACGCACAGGAGCTTACAAGTTCATCCACAACGGGATCATTTATGACGGCAGGACATTCAAAGGTGTAGCTGAATTCATATTCCGCCCCCATAGAGGCGGTGACTCCTTTAATGACCCCTTCGATTATTTCCGGCATCTTCTCCCTCAGGTCTTTATCAAGGGTCCTTACGGTCCCCTCCATCTCGACCCGGTCGGCTATTATATTTTTGGCGCTCCCACCTGATATGGAGCCGATGGATATGACCGCCGGATGAAGGGGGTTGGTCCTCCTGCTCACTATGTGGTGAATGGCGCTTATTACCATGGACGAGACAAGGACGGCATCGACCGTCTGGTGGGGCCTCGATGCATGGCCGCTTTTTCCCTTTATAACGATATCTATAGAGTCAGCGGCGGCGGTCATTATCCCCGGTTTATGCCCTATCCTGCCTACCTCCATCTCGGGCAGACAGTGGAGAGCAACAACCGCGCCGGGAAGTTCCCCATCATAGACACCGTCGGCTATCATCGCCCTGGCGCCGTTAATGGACTCCTCTGCCGGCTGAAAAAGAAACATCACCCTCCCCTTCAGGCGCTCCCTCATCCCTCCAAGCACAATGGCGGCCCCGATAAGAATGGCCGTATGCACATCATGTCCGCAGGCATGCATAACTCCCGGCGTCAGAGAGGCATATTCGGCCCCTGTTTGTTCTTCGATAGGGAGCGCATCCATATCAGCCCTCAGGCCGACGAGGGGACCATCTAATCCGCCATTCAGGATAGCTACAAGACCATAGCCACCAACGTTTCTCCTGACCTCAATATCATTGGCCTCCAGAACACCGGCGACAAAGGATGAACTGTTTTTTTCCTCACCGCTCAGCTCGGGATTCTTATGGATCTCGCGCCTGAAGGTTATGAGCCTATCGCTTATCTCTTCCGATTTTGAAGTAATCTCATCAAGCATGCTCATGATTAAACATAACTCCCGGACAAATTTCCATCATTTATCAAACAGAAAGGCATACGCCTCCCCGCCTCAAATCGCCTGCCCCCGTAAGGAGGTGGCCGTCCTCGCCGGTCACGACGGTATGCACCCCGCCGAAGTACATGGCCTTGTTTTCCCAGCGATTTACAGGAATGCCTACCTTGTTAATCTTATCTATTTCAGCGGCAGATATTCCGGCTTCCAGTTGAAAGACCTTCTTGTCCCAATGCGTCCTTGCTGAGTTAACCGCATCATGCACAGACATATTATGGTCGATCATATTTAATATCACCTGAAATATGGCGTTTTTAATCCTGTTGCTGCCGCCGCTGCCAAGGACCACGGCCGGAGCATTGCCGTCCATGACGATGGTCGGGGCCATCATGGATGACATCCTTGTGCCGGCAGGCTGAGTATGAAAGCCGTGGGGATTTATATCTTCCTCGCCAAGCATATTGTTCAGCATCACTCCGGCGCCTGGAATCATATGCCCGCAGCCCTCTCCGTTGGATGTGGTGACTGAAGCGGCATTACCCTTCTCATCGACCACACTTATATGCGTTGTATTTCCTGTTGAGGGTCTTTCATAATCGGAAGGCGAGGACAGGCCTGGACCTATGCGCTTCCCATAGCTTTCAATACGCTCTTCAGCCAGAAATGTATCGATAATATCGGCATCATAAACCTTGTGATCAAAGTCCTCCCCCCTGGCCTCATCAGTCAACCTCATTACATGATAGATGAGCTCCAACGCCTCCGCACTATTTTGCCCCATTGCGGCCAGATCATACCCTTCAATCAATTTCAGCGAAAAGGCAAGAAGACAGCCTCCTGATGAAGAAGGCGGCGGATTGGAATATATCTTCTTTCCACGGTATGTTACCTCAAGCGGCTTTCTGACCTCTACTCTATAGCTTTCCAGATCTTTGCGGGTGATCAAGCCGCCATCTCCAAAGCAATCCAATATCTTCTGAGAAATCTCTCCGGTATAAAAGGCATTGAGCCCCTCGCAAGCCAGATATTGAAGCGTCCTGGCCATATCACCCTTAACGATTCTTTCACCCTCCTTAAGCAGTACGCCATAGGGTGAATAAACCTTACGCCCCGCCTCGGAAAGGGTCAGTATGGGTGAGAGTATCTCCTTGAAATATGCCTGCTCCCGGTTCAGCGCCACACCGTTTCCTGCGTAATCTATGGCAGGGGCAAGCAGCGCCTCAAGGGGAAGGGTGCAATGTCTCTTAAAAACCTCGGCAAGACCTGCCATACAACCCGGCACGGCAACCGCCCCTTTGCCTATATGAAATTCCTGGATCGTACCTCCAAAATCTATATCTACCGGATAAAAGTCCAGAGACTCTTTGCTCACATCCTTTCCTAGCCCCGGAACATTTGGGAAAAAATCGTAAAGAAGGGTTTTGCCATCACTGCCATGGGCCATAAGAAAGCCGCCGCCGCCTATACTTGTAAGGGGGGATTCACATACGAAGGAGGCAAAACATGCAGCCACCGCCGCGTCAAATGCGTTACCGCCATCTTTAAGCATTTGAATTCCGGCTTTAGCCGTTAGAGTGTGACCTGCAGAAACTACACCTTTCATCGATTACTTTCTCCAGATTTGACATGGGCTCCAATTTCATCTATAAAACCATCAGAGAGAGACTTCACTACAGATTTCAAATTACAATTTTCCTTCCATATATGGAGCTGACGCGATGCCCCGTTACCATATTTTAAAATATCTTTAATGCCTGCAAGATGGTCTTCAGACCCCATTTTCATCGCTTCGTCATAGACATAAGAGTAAAGCTCAGTTACTGCATCCTTAAAGGCTATGGTGCCGCTTCCATCGGGCAGAATAAAGGACGCATCAAGGCCATACCTGGCCGCCCTCCACTTATTCTCCTTCAGGATGAAATAAGGGGCCAAATCAAGTTTCACGCCTTCATCAAATGCCCTTCCGAGACGCGCAACAAGTGCCTGAATGAGGGCGACAATTGATATAAGCTGCTTAATACTGCATGGAGCATCGCAGACCCTAATCTCAAGAGTACCGAAATCAGGGTGAGGCCTTACATCCCACCATATCTCTCGAATCGTTTCTATAGTTCCTGTAGAAATATACATATCAACAAGAGATGAATAATCGCTCCATCCATCAAAATAGGCCGGGACACCGGCTGTTGGAAGGGCTTCAAAGACCTTGCTCCTGTATGACTTAAGGCCCGTATCTTCGCCATTCCAGAAGGGTGAATTTGCAGAAAGGGCAAGAAGATGGGGGAGGTAATAAAGGAGTGAGTTCATTATGAAAATACACTTTTCACCGCAATCTATTCCAACATGGACATGAAGACCGAATATATTGAATCTTCTTGCAACGGCGCCAAGTTTATCGAGCAGACGGGTATATCTTTCGTCCGGAACAAAGCCCTGTTCCTTCCAGCTGGAAAAAGGGTGTGTGCCGGCAAGAGAGAGTGTTGTATCGTACCTTAAAGCCTCCCTGTATACGAGATCAAGCTTTGTCAAAAGATCTTCCTGAACGGCTTCAATGCTTGAACAGGGCCTGGTATTAACCTCGACATTTGACAGCATCAGTTCAGGCTTAACAAAGGGAGGGGAATCGTCGAACCCGGCAATTATCTGGCCGGACTTTGGAACCAGAGCAAGGCTCTCCTTATCAAGCAGCTGAAGTTCCAGCTCAACGCCAAGAGAATACTCTTTAGATTGTTTAAAGGTCAGTGGCACCGGTTTCCCCTATAATAAAATGCATACCTGAAATTATCATTTTTACTTAAAAGAATCAACGAAAGAGAAGAGTTGAAGAAGTTTAAATTACAGGAAGATCGGAAGATTTAATAAGGGAGACAGAAACCTTTTTCAAACGCACTATACTTAAAAATATTCTGACAATGAGCACACAAGTCCTGAAATTTCAAACAGACGGAATTAACGATTACAGATAGTAAGCATTCAAAATGCTTGCGCCCTGCCGGGCGCACATAAAAAAGGGCGGCAGGATATCCCTGCCGCCCTTTAAAAAGAACAATTTTACTTAACTGTTACTTACCGTCCCAGAGAGACCATGGGCCTCTGGTCTTCGCTTCGTGAACCGCGTCATCTATCTCGCTCTGCGATGAATCCCTCGGGATATCGAGCTCCTGATCAGCATAGATGAGGTCGGGGTCTTTTATCTGGCCCCTGTTTGCCTTGTATATAAGCGGCCACTGGAACGGATCGTCGTATATGTCGGCGCTTTCAGATATAGTCCAGAGACACTCTCCATTCTGAACCGTGTGAGTCGTAGTTACAGAAGAACTCTCTGTCTCCACAACCTCTTCAGCCGCTTGAACAGGCGCAGGCTCAACCTTTTTAACTACCGGCTCTTCCTTTGGAACAACTACCGGCTCGGATGTTACGGGCTCCTCAACCGGCGGTGTCGACTGCTGACACCCTGTGGAATAAACGGCAAGGAAAATTACAAGCGCCGAATAAGTAATTGCAGAACCTAAACGTGATTTCATATTTGAACCTCCTTAAAAGATAATAAATTAATCATATAATCTAAAGCAATACTAACACAGATAAAAATATTGTCAATTATTTTTTCATACTTCTTTTCATCAGTTTCTCAAGGCATTTATAAAACTGTCATTCTCCTCAGCGCTTCCAATCGTAACCCTTAGGCAGTTCTTTAATGCGCCGTCGGAATTAAGGTTCCTGATCAATACGCCCCGCTTTACAAGAGCATTAAAGGTCAAGTCGGCATCCAAGGCCCTGAAAAGGATGAAGTTAGAATCGCTCCTGAATATCTCAATCCCTTCAATATCCGACAGGAGTTCACACATCCTCGCCCGCTCCTTAATTATAAGCCCTACCCCCTTTTCTATGTCACTGCCCGACTCCAGTGCAGCAAGAGCGACGGCCTGCTGCATAGAGCCGATGTTATAGGGCAGGCGCACCCTGTTTACAATATCGGTAATCTTTTCAGATGCTATCAGGGCGCCCAGCCTTAGCGATGCGAGACCAACCTTGGAAAGAGTGCGCAAAATTATCAGATTGGGGTAATCCTTCAATCTACTGATAAAACTTTTCTTGCTGTAATCAAAGTACGCCTCATCGACAACAACGATGCCTTGAGACTTCTCTAATATTTCGCTTATGGCCGCTTCGGAAAAACAGTTCCCTGTCGGATTATTCGGATAGCTTAGAAAAGTAATGGATCGCCTGGCGCCTTTTTCCTTTAACATGGCGGGGAGATCAAGATCAAATGAACTGTCAAGGGGAACAGAGGTCACATTTTCGCCCAGTGACAGCGCGATATTCCTATACATGGAAAAGGTTGGAAGGGGAATAAGAACTTGCCCCCCCTGCCCTCCAAAGGCCATAATTATCATCTGTATCAATTCATCGGAACCGTTGCCGAGGAGCACCTGGGCGGGTCTCACGCCAAGCCTTAGAGCAAAGGCGTCCCGCAGCTTTGCGCAGGACGGGTCTGGATAGCGGTTGAAATCAAGAGTTTCAATCTCTCTGGCTACAAGCTCTCTTAGCTTCTCAGATAAATTAAAAGGAGATTCATTGGCGTGGAGCTTAACGGCTACATCAGGTTCACTTACATGGTATGCCTTTAGCTCTCTCACTGACGGTCTGACGAGTCGCGATATTTCCTTCAAATATCCTCTCCCATCCTTATGCGTATGGTATTGGCGTGGGCCTCCAGCCCTTCCACGTCGGCAATCCTTTCGGCATCCTTCCCGACGCGCCTGAACGCCTCTTCAGTAAAGGAGACAATGCTGGAGCGTTTGATGAAGTCATAGGCGCCAAGGGGCGAGAAAAACCTTGCCGAGCCGCCCGTAGGCAGAACATGATTGGGGCCTGCCACATAATCGCCGAGCGCCTCAGGTGTAAAGTGACCCATAAATATGGCGCCGGCATTTTGAACCATATCCAAACTCTCTTCCGGCTTTTCTATAGCAAGCTCAAGGTGCTCAGGAGCGGCCCTATTTGACAGGGCAAAGGCCTCATCCATCGTATCAACGATAATGATAGCGCCGCGGTCTTTGATTGATTTTTCTGCAATCTCGCGCCTCTTCAGGCCAACTACCTGCCTGTCCAGCTCGGCTGCGACCTTACGTCCAAAATCTTCCGAAGTAGTAATTAAAATCGATGCCGCCATCTCGTCATGCTCGGCCTGGGCCAGCATATCTGTTGCTATATGAGATGCATGGCCGCTTCCATCGGAGATAATAAGAACCTCGCTCGGCCCTGCAATCATATCTATATCGACCTCTCCGAATACCATCTTCTTGGCGGTGGCGACATAGATATTCCCGGGGCCGACAATTTTATCCACCTTGGGTATACTTTCAGTTCCATAGGCCAGAGCCGCAACTGCCTGCGCGCCGCCAACCTTGAATACGGCATCGACGCCTGCAATCTTCGCCGCTGCCAGGATGTGATTGTTAACCTCGCCGCCCGGCATAGGCACGACCATAACAACTTCCTTAACGCCTGCCACCCTGGCCGGTATGGCGTTCATGAGCACAGACGAGGGATAGGCCGCCTTGCCACCCGGAACGTAGATGCCAACTCTTTCAAGGGGCCTCACCAGCTGACCCAGAACTATCCCTTTTTCATCCTCAGAGATCCAGGTCTGCTCCATCTGTTTTTCGTGGAATTCCCTGATCCTTTCAGCCGCGATTTCAAGAGATTCCCTTAGCTCGGGAGAGATGGAACAATAGGCCTCTTCAATATCTGCCTTATTGACCATTAAAGTATCCTTAGTAAGCTCAAGCTTATCAAAGCGGGCAGTATACTCAATAAGGGCGGCGTCACCTTCGGACCTTACCTTTGCAATGATTTGGGAAACTACATTTTCGGCATCAGCCGTATCGGCCGAGCCTCTGGCCAATATTTCGTCAAAGAGGGAGGTGAATCCCGAGTCGGAGGTTTTGATTATCTTTATCGACATTACTTATCCCCCCTGTCAATTACCGCCTGCAGACTTTTTATGAGGCCGTTTATTCTTTCAAACCTTGTCTTTAGGGACGCCCTGTTAACTATCAACCTGGAGGTTACTTCCATGATGTCCTCCACCTCGACAAGCCCGTTTTGTTTCAGTGTCTCACCGGTGGAGACGAGATCGACTATCCTCTCCGAAAGCCCCACAAGCGGCGCAAGTTCGATAGAGCCGTAGAGTTTAATGAGATCAACCTGTATCCCTTTTTTCCTGAAATGCTCCTCGGTGATATTGGGAAACTTGGTGGCAATCCTCACATGTGTCCACTCCGAGGGGTTGTCCTTTTCGCTCAACTTAACAGGCTCTGCAACTATCATCCGGCAATATCCGATCCTCAGATCGAGCGGCTCATAGAGATTTTTACCCTGCTCCATCAAAACATCCCTGCCGACGACACCTATATCGGCAGCGCCATGCTCGACATATGTGGGAACATCGCTGGCCCTTACGACCATAAATCTCATCTTCTCCTCAGGCAGGTCAAATATGAGCTTTCTCGAATCGCCCTTCATCTCGTCGCAGCAAATACCTATCTTCTCAAGCAGGGCCATAGTGTCGTGCTGTATTCTCCCCTTGGGCAGGGCGACCGTTAAATAATCTTTCATATCTTTTTATTAGTCCCTTTTCTCTTTTACTCTCTTTATGTCAGCGCCAAGTGCGGCAAGTTTCTTCTCAAGGCCGTCATAGCCTCTGTCGAGGTGGTATATTCTGGAGACCTCGGTAACGCCATCGGCCATAAGCCCCGCTATAATAAGAGAGGCGCTGGCCCTTAAATCTGTGGCCATAACGGGGGCCCCGCTCAGTCCGGGCTGCCCTTTAACAATAGCGCTTCGCCCTTCGACATGGATGTCGGCCCCCATCCTTCTGAGTTCGCTCACATGCATAAAGCGATTTTCAAAAACCGTTTCAGATATGACGCTAAGGCCGCTTGCATTTGCCATAAGCACCATCATCTGTGCCTGCATATCTGTGGGAAAGCCTGGATGAGGAATAGTCTTTATATCGACGCTCTTCATCCTTTTGTCAGCCACGACTCTAATGCCGCCGTCCTCCTCAGTTATGGATGCTCCGGCCTCACGAAGCTTTGAGATTACAGACTCCATATGAAGCAGATTGGCTCTTTTTATAAGAACATTCCCTTTTGTTGCAAGAGCCGCAACCATTAAGGTTCCCGCCTCAATCCTGTCGGGCATAACGGTATGCTTGATTCCCGAGAGCTTATCTACTCCCTCAATGGTGATAACATCCGTTCCCTCTCCGGATATCCGGGCGCCCATCTTTTTGAGGGCTGCCGCAAGATCAATCACTTCGGGCTCTCTGGCCGCATTTTCAATTACCGTCCTGCCCTCGGCAAGGGTTGCCGCCATCATTATATTTTCAGTACCCGTAACAGAGACTATATCGAAATATACCGTCGCCCCTTTGAGCCTCTTCGCCCTGGCAATAACATATCCATGTTCAAGTTCTATCTCCGCCCCCATAGCTTCCAGGGCTTTAAGGTGGAGATCTATAGGTCTTTCGCCTATTGCGCAGCCCCCGGGCAGGGAAACCCTGGCAAAGCCATATCGCGCGAGAAGAGGCCCGAGAACGAGTGAAGATGCCCGCATCGTCTTAACAAGTTCATAGGGAGCTTCAAAGAGGTTGGCAACTCCGGAGATTGAAACCGTCTCTCCCTCGCGGTTGACATTTAAACCGATACTCCTCAAAAGGTTAAGCATCGTTTTGATATCGTTTAGATCGGGAACATTGGAGTAACTGCTTTTACTCTTAGTCAGTATGGATGAGGCCAAAATAGGCAGCGCAGCATTTTTTGCCCCGCTGACCTCGACTTCACCGACAAGCCTGGTCCCGCCATTTATTACTATCTTATCCAGTTTGGTCCCCTTATCTCTTTCAGGCAAGTCTGCTTAATTCAAGTACTTAAAAAAACATGTAATGTTAATACAGAGCGGCAGAAACTGCAACCCTTTTTCCCCCTTTGACATACGACAAAAGAGCGCCTATAATAGCCAAAAATTAATCGGAGGATTTACAAGATGGAACTTATAGACCTAATGGAAAGAGCAAGTTTTTCAGACCAGTTTACGCCACAGATCTTACGCAGAACCCAGGGATATAAAGTCCCCCTCATCTGCATGGAGCCAGGGCAGCAGATACCTCCACATCCGGGCGGAACGGGAGTATTCTACATCGTAAGCGGCAAAGGGATTATGACTATTGAAGGGAAAGAGGTCAATGTTGAGGCCGGCAATATGATCTTTATCGAAGAGGGTGAATCGAGAGGAATAAGGGCAACTGAGACGATGACAGCATTCGCTGTTCATGTTGGCTGAAAACTGATGGGGGGCTAAACCGTGTAAAAGGTGCGGTCCCCATCAATGCTACTCTCTCCTTAAAAACCTTTCCATATCCATACCCAGAAGCTTTTCGATTTCGGCGGAAGAATCCTTATACTTGATATAGGTCTGATGCCCTCTGTGCGCTGAATACATCAAGACACCTATGGCGACAAAGCCCATAAAAAGAAATTTAAGGAGCAACTTGCGAGTCCTTCCATGAAGATGGTTGCGAATACCTGCGAAAGTAATCAGAGATATAAGCAGATATCCCCCTATAATGACGGGAGCCCTTGTCTTGCCGCTTTCGGGGTCCACAATCCACCGCCACCACAGCTTCTCAGCCTCCAGCTGAACCTCGGCAAAGGTTGCCCTCGCCTCGCCCAGTACATACTTTCCATCTATCAGCTTTTCCCTCACCATTTCCCCGCTTTCTTCCAGTACTTTTGCCCCTTGACGCATTTTTTCAGGGATATTTTTTACATTGTTGGTAAGGTGGATTATCCCCTTTTCATCGATGTATTTATAGAAAGCGGCAAAGGCATTCTGCGTAAAGAAAGCAAGGGAGACAAATGCGAGCGCACAAAAGAGACTTTTCCTGAATATAAAATTCATAACCGGATTCATAGTGGGAGCTTAAAGAAAAGCACTTAAATTATTCAGCCTATAAGCTTTTTACACTCCCTTAAACAAGCGGAACATGCATCAGCGCAATCAAGACAGGTCTTGTGTTTCTTATGCTTGCTGCATTCCTTTTCACAATCGGCGCAGACCTTTGCGGCAACGGCAACAAGACCGATTAGATATCTTGAATCATTACTTGCAGCCTTGAATGAAGACTCACATATAAAGCTTAGCTCCTTAACGCTTTTGGCGCACTCAACGAGCGAGGTGTCACCGGTGGCCAGCACCTCGAAGCAGTGACTTAAACAAAGCTCGGCCGTCTTGATGCACTCAAGCGATGAATCAATAAATGCTGCATTCCTGGTGGTTGAATGATGTTCATGTTCATGTTTATGCTCTCCCGCTCCCATAGCCGCATTAGGCGTAAATACGCCAAGCGCGCCGGCTGCCGCTACACCGCCTGCAGCAAAGAGGACTTCTCTTCTATTCATTATTTTCTCCTGCCGTTTTTTATTAAGATTTCCTTACCTGATAATGCGTTTAAACTTATCACAGGCAGCCAGATAAAAAAAATATAAAAATATGTCAAAGGAGGCGGCTCTGATCTGCGCAAAAACCCGGACAAGACCCGTCTGCTTCATATGACACAATGAACACAAGATCAAAAGCCAATTTTATTTGACTTTAGATGATATTGATAATAGAATTGTTTGATATCAAACAGCAAGACAGGGCCGCACTTTAAAAAAACAAGGCAGAAAAGATATGAATAAAAAAATCAAAATCACCATTCTTGTGTCGAGCATCCTGACCATTACGCTCCTCCACAATATCGTCCACTTTGAAGGGCCTTTGCCCCTTAATATCTATCAACGCCTTTACTACATACCTATAGTTATGGCCGCCTACTGGTTTGGCCTGAAAGGCGCCCTCATTACATCAATAATTTCCACCTTCTCCTACCCTCACCACGGCCACTACAGCTGGCCCGACCGCCCTTTCTATACTATGAACCAATATGCCGAGATGTTGATGTTCAACCTTATTGCCGTCGTAACGGGGATACTCTCCGATCTTGAAACGAGACAAAGGCGGAAATATGAAGCGGCATCAATGGAGCTTAAAGATGCCTACCAAAAGCTTCAGGACTCTCTGGAGCAAATAAGAAGGGCCGACAGGCTTTCGGCCCTTGGTGAGCTCTCGGCCGGCATGGCTCACGAGATTAGAAACCCTCTCGGCTCAATTAAGGGCGGAATGGAGATAATCTCGGAAGGTATTGACAAGAATAACAAGAAGTATGAATTCATCGGCATAGTGATGAAAGAGATAAGCAGGCTGGACAACATAATAGCCGAATTTCTAAGATATGCCCGTCCTAAAGAGCCTGAAATGAGGAAAGAGAACCTGAATGTCCTCATTGAATCTCTAGTTAAGCTCGTTTCAAAGGCCGCAGAGCAAAAAGGCGTATCAGTAATCCTGAATACAGACAAAAACCTGCCCGATACTTTGATGGACGGGGAACAGATCAAGCAGGCCCTTCTTAACATTGTATTAAACGCAATTCAAGCAACCCCATCTGGAAAAACCGTTCAGATAGCAAGTTTCTCCGGCAACGGAAACACCTCCATTTCTGTCATGGATTCAGGAGACGGGATACCGACAAAGAACATAGAAAGGCTTTTCGATCCTTTCTTTACAACCAGGGACGAAGGCACAGGTCTGGGGCTATCCATCTCATACCAGCTGTTAAAAGCCCACGGCGGGGATATTGAGGCCAGAAACATAGAAGGAAAGGGTTCGGAATTTCTCATAACCCTGCCTTGCAATGAAAAGGCAAGTGAATAAACAGTGGAGGTTAAATAGCCTGTTATGACCGAAAATAAAAATAAAAAAATCCTCGTTGTAGACGATGACCAGAGCCTTAGAAGGGTAATTGAATATAACATTTCCGAAGAGGGGTATGACGTGCTTGCATGTGACAGCGGAAAAAAGGCTATGGAGATATTCAAAAACAACGAGATTGATCTGATAATAACAGACCTTCAGATGCCTGAGATGGGCGGTATTGAGCTTATACAGCAGATCAGGGCACTGGCCCCAAGCGCCATGGTAATAGTCATCACCGCCTTTGGAACAGTTGATACGGCCGTTGAGTCTATGAAACTTGGCGCTTTCGAATATATTACAAAACCCTTTAACAGGGAGGAACTTAAGATCGTCGTTAAAAAGGCGCTCGAAGTTGGCGACCTGATGGTTGAAAACAGCTATCTCAAAGAGATGGTCAGGGAAAAATTCAATTTTGAAAATATGAAAGGCTCTTCACCAAAAATGGAGGTCATATATACCTCTGCATCCCAGGTAGCAAAATCAGATGCCACTGTTTTAATCCTCGGCGAAAGCGGGACGGGTAAGGAGCTCCTGGCCAAAGGGATACATATGAATAGCCAGCGAAAGGGCAAGCCTTTTGTGGCGATAAACTGCGGAGCCCTGCCTGAAAACCTTATTGAATCCGAACTCTTCGGTCACAAGAAAGGCGCCTTTACCGGAGCGCTTGCAGACAAAAAAGGCAAATTCGAATTGGCAGACGGCGGCACTCTTTTTCTGGATGAAGTGGCCGAGATAAAGCCGCATCTTCAGGTGACGCTGCTTAGAATCCTGCAGGAAGGAATTGTTGACAAGCTCGGCGGAACAGAGCCGATTAATGTTGATGTAAGGATTATTGCAGCCACAAACCGTGACATTGAAGAAGATGTTGCCAATGGCAGATTCAGAGAGGATCTCTACTACAGGCTTTGTGTCGTCCCTTTAAAGCTTCCCCCCTTAAGGGAAAGAAAAGACGACATTCCCTTGCTAACGAATTACTTTCTATCAAAATATGCGGACAAGACCGGTATGGAAAGGCATAAGATAGATTCCAAAACAATGAGGATTCTCATCGATTATAATTGGCCCGGCAACGTAAGAGAGCTTGAGAACCTCATTGAGAGAATGATAGTCATGAACCGAACAGGGGTCATATCAGAAGATGAATTGCCCGACAGAATAAGGTCCAGGCCGGAGATGATAGGAAAAGTGATAATGGAGCTCCCCGAAGAGGGCATAAGCCTTGATAATCTTGAAAAAGAACTTATATTAAAGGCCTTTGAAAAATGTGGACAGAACCAGAGCAAAACGGCCCGCTTCCTTGGAATAACGAGAAACACCCTTTTGTATCGCATGGATAAGTTTGGCATAGATAAAAGCTGAAATATTGTTTTACTTACCCCCCCCTTTATCACTATACTCATCATTTTAACAATCTTCAGCAAGGCCCTTTGAATTATACCTATGGAAGAACTCAATAAAATAAAAATATCGAACTGGCGCTATATAGTGGCTACGATCATCCCCTTTTTACTCCTCCTTGGAACGTTTTCATACACTCTTATAAACCTTCAGAACAGGATCAGCGATACGGAGAAGGAGCTTGAGGGGATGCACGATATCGAACTGATCCAGAAGGCTGTAATGATTGTCCAGCAAATAAGGGGGCTGACTAATATAAGACTGTATGGTGATGAGAACGTCGAAGAAAAGATTGAATCCCTAAAAAAGGAATATGACGCAACACATGAAGAGATAGTAAATGATGAACATGTCACCCTTTTCGCAATGAAAGATGTATTTGAGGGGATGCGCGGCAAGCTGTCGTCAATAATTTCAAAAAGCAAAGGGGATGTATCTCCCTTCGATATCTTCTACGAGTTTTCGGACCTTGTTTCAAAAATGATGGCCAGCAAATGGATGGTCGCAAACCGCTCCTATCTCCTTGTCGATCCTGAACAGGATTCCTACCACCTGCTGGAGCTCAGCCTGAAGCACATTCCGGGAATAATAGAATCAATCGGCCAGTTGCGCGGCATATCATCGGCAATCCTTGTAAGGGGCATTCAAAATGAAGATGAAAGAGCAATCTTACTTAAACATGTAACAATCTTACAAAGTCAGTATCAATCCCTTGAGAGAGAAGAAACAATTTTTAAAGACGCATCTGTTGGTTCATGGGAAGAATTAAATCGGCTTGATGAAGAGTTTGAATCATCCTTTCATCTATATCTTGACCAGATAAACCGGATTATAGACAGCGCTACCACAACATCGACCCCCATCAGTCTTTTTAAAAAAGGCACCGATTTAATTTCCAAGGCGGATTCCTTGAACAAAAAAGTTTCCATCCTTCTCACCCTGCATCTGCAGGACAGAACAAAAAAACTAAATAGATGGTTCAACCTGATCTTTTCAGGAATTGTACTCTCCTTCATTTTCATTCTTTATTTCATAATAGGGTTCTACAGGGCCAACCGAAATGCTTTTTTAAAGTTGCAGGAATACAGAAACCTGGAATACGAAAACCACGAAAGATCAATCCGCTTCAAAGAGGCTTTGTTATCTCTTTCAAAAGAGACCTTTCAAAGCATTGAAACAAATTTCAATACTATTACGGAGCTTACCGGAAATGCGCTCGACGTCAGCCGCACAAGCATCTGGCTATATGATTCCGACAAAGCAGCCATCTTATGCCAGGACATTTTCATTAAAGATAAAAATGTACATGAAAGCGGACTGAGGTTGGCAAGTAAGGATTACCCCAAATATTTTAATGGTATCAGCAACAATGAGCCGATCATTGCAGAAGATGCGCAAAAAAATGAATTCACTGAGGAATTCACAGACTCCTATCTAAGACCTCTCCAGATCTTTTCCATGTTGGACGTGCCTATCTGGCACAAAGGGGAGGTGATCGGCATTATCTGCTGTGAACAGACGGGAGAAGTTCGTCGCTGGCTGAGTGAGGAGGAAGATTTTCTTATCAACATCAGCAAGGTAGTGAGTGAAACGATGCTATCATCGGAGCGTTTCATGATTGAGCGGGAGGTCCAAAAACTGTCACAGGCCGTTATACAAAGCCCGGCATCAGTGGTCATCACAGACCCTGATGGAAATATTGAGTTTGTAAATCCAACATTTACATATGTTACAGGCTACAGCGAGGAAGAGGCGATAGGCCAAAACCCCAGGATATTAAAGTCGGGCAGACATAACGATGCCTTTTACGAAGATATGTGGAAGGCCATTTCATCGGGTAAGACATGGAAGGGAGAAATCTGCAATAAAAATAAGGAAGGGGGACTCTACTGGGAATCCGTATCCATATCACCGATAGTCAACGCTAAGGGCGAGGTCGTCAACTTTGTAGCCGTCAAACAGGATGTGACAGAGCTAAACAGGGCGAAGGAAGAGGCTGAGCAAGCGACTCGTGCGAAATCGGATTTTCTCGCCAATATGAGCCACGAGCTTAGAACCCCCCTGAATGCAATTCTCGGTTTTTCTGAAATGCTGGCGACGGAGATGGCAGGCGAGCTAAACGATATCCAGAAGGAATATTTAAACGATGTATATGAGAGCGGGAACCATCTCCTTTTGCTTATAAATGATATTCTTGACCTTAGCAAAGTGGAATCGGGCAATATGGAGCTTGATCTGTCTAAAGTGGAAATAAATTCATTAATTGCAAGATGCCTTGTTTTTTTCAAGGAAAAGGCATTGAATAAGAATCTAACCATTACTACAGATATTAAGGGGGACGGTGATGAAATCCTCGCTGATGAGCTCAAATTAAAACAGGTTCTCATAAATCTGATAGGAAATGCGGTTAAATTCACAAACGATAATGGCAGGATTACAGTTTATGCACAAAAGTCGGATAAAGGTATAAAAATCACGATAGAAGACAGTGGAATTGGAATAGACAAAAAGGATATGAACAGGCTCTTTGAACCTTTTCAGCAACTTGAAAACGTTTATACAAAGAAGGTTCAGGGAACGGGTCTTGGACTTGCCTTAAGCAAGAGAATGATTGAAATGCACGGCGGCACGCTTACGGTTAAAAGCGTCCTTGGAAAAGGAAGCAGTTTCACTATAACCATACCTGCGATAAAAGAGATTAAGCATTAATTTTATCGACAATATTTGCGCCCGCCGTCATACTAGTAAAAACTTTTCTACTAAAATATGGATTTACTCATAGAGAGCCCTTAAAAAGTCTTTCATATTTACTTTGTGTCAATGTTTATCCTATAATCCCAAGTATACCTCTATAAATATGTCATGCTCGGCTTGAAAGTTTATCCCGTACTACGGGGGGCATCCAGGTGTTTGATATGACTGGATTCCCGCTATCTCGTTCCCACGCTCCCGCGTGGGAATACATATCCTGCACTCAGCGGGCACACCGCGACAAGGTTCCCACGCAGGAGCATGGGAACCAGAGTGAATGACGAAATTATAATTATTAAAGGTAGCCTTAAATATAAATAATTTAACTTCAATTTAAAGACTCCAGGGAACTTTTTTCAAGGGCGGCAACTTAATAGAATGCAAAACATACCTAACAACGACAGCGATAAAAAAAGCAAAATACTTCTGGTCGACGATGAAAGCAGAAACATCAGACTTCTTGAACAGATTTGCAAAAATCTTGGCTATCATGCGGTAACAGCAGATAGCGGGCAAGAGGCGATTGACAAATCAATAACGGAAATGCCGGATTTGATACTTATGGACGTTATGATGCCTGGTATGGACGGCTTTGAAGCAACGGGAATCATAAAATCAAACGAGGCTACAGGGCATATCCCCGTCATAATACTGACAGCCCTTGGTGAAAAAAAAGACCGTATAAAGGGAATTGCGCAAGGCGCAAACGATTTCCTGTCCAAACCCTTTGATGTGGAGGAACTGTCCCTTCGGATAAAAAACAACCTTCAGATAAAGGAATATCATGACTTTATCAAGGACCATAACATCCTGCTTGAATCCGAGGTCAAAAAGCGGACAGAGGAACTAAACAAAGCATACGAAAAGCTTGATGCCACCTACCATACGGTACAAAAAAGCTACATAGAAACCATTCAGAGGCTTAATATGGCCGCAGAATACAAGGATGAAGATACGGGCAGCCATATCAGGAGAACAAGTCTATACACAAAGGAGCTGGCTACCTCCCTCGGTATGGACTCAGACTTTATAGAGAACATATATTACGCGTCGCCCATGCATGACATAGGCAAGGTGGGCATACCAGATGGCATTCTAATGAAGAGCGGTAGCCTTACTCCGGAAGAGTGGACAGTAATGAAGTCACACACAACCATAGGCGCCAAAATCCTTAGAGGTTCCGAATCCCCCCTGCTGAAGATGGCAGAAGAGATAGCGCTCTCCCACCATGAAAGATGGAATGGAAACGGATATCCGGGAGGGCTCAAGGGCGAGGAGATCCCCCTTTCGGGAAGAATAACAAACATCGTTGACCAGTATGATGCCCTAAGGAGCAAGAGGCCATACAAGATTAATCTTCACCACGACACGGTTTTAAAAATCATCACCGAAGGTGACGGACGAACCGCACCTATTGATTTCGATCCGGCCATAATGGAGGCATTTAAAAAATCCGCTAAAAAGTTCGATGAGATATTTAACACCGAAAACGAAGCTGATTAAGTGATTCATCTCATCATTTCCATTTCTCCCGAGGCGAGCAGGTGCCAAGTCAAGATTAAATCCTCTTACGGGCTCATAAAAGTCCTGATTCTTCTACTGTAATACATGTCGATGCAAGCACTCAGCATATCAGGCCTTAAAAAAACATACAAAAATAATACAAGCGCCCTTCAAGGGATTGACCTCACCGTTAATGAAGGGGACTTCTTCGCCCTTCTCGGCCCAAACGGCGCCGGAAAATCAACGGCAATAGGTATAATCAGCTGCCTTGTCAATAAAACCGGCGGATCTGTAAAAATATTCGAACATGATATTGATACAGAAAATGACAAAACAAAGACCTTTGTCGGCCTCGTTCCACAGGAATTCAATTTTTCTGTATTTGAAAGAGTCCTCGATATTGTTATTAACCAGGCTGGATATTACGGGATACCCAGAGATATAGCCCTTGAAAGGGCCGAATATTATTTAACGCGCCTTGATCTATGGCATAAGCGCTCTGAGCCCTCTCGGGCGCTTTCCGGGGGGATGAAAAGGAAGCTGATGATTGCAAGGGCTCTCATCCACAGGCCCAAACTGCTCATTCTTGATGAGCCAACTGCCGGTGTAGATGTGGAAACGAGGAGGCAGATGTGGGACTTCATGACAGAACTAAACGAGGGTGGAACGACAATAATTCTGACTACGCACTATCTCGAAGAGGCGGAAAAACTCTGCAAAAATGTTGCCATAATCAACAAGGGCAAAATAATTGAAAACACTTCCATAAAGAAGCTTCTTGCCAAATTTGAAAAAGAGGTGTTTATCTTTTTTGTCAGTGGAATGGCAGGTTCCATTAAACCATTAAGTTCTTATAATATCGAAAAGCTGGACGACATGTCTTTAAAGGTAGAGCTGTCAAAGGGGCAAAACATAAGCGAAATTGTGGACCACCTCAGACATGAGGGCATAATAGTTGAAACGATGAAGAACAGGTCCAACAAGCTGGAAGAACTTTTTATAAACCTTGTGAACAGACAATGACGGGCAGACAAAAACTGACAGCTTTTACCACTATATTCCGAAAGGAGGTAACAAGGTTCTTAAGGATCTGGCCTCAAACGATAATACCGTCCATGATGATGATGGCGCTGTATTTTGTCATCTTCGGCAAGTTTATAGGCTCCCAGATTGACGATATTAACGGCTTTAACTATATGCAGTTTATAGTGCCGGGGCTGGTAATGATGTCGGTAATCACCAACTCATACTCAAACGTCGTATCGTCCTTCTTCAGCACCAAATTCCAGAAGTCGGTAGAGGAATTACTCGTCTCCCCCACCCCGGACTATATACTCATTTTGGGATATATTTCAGGGGGCGTTGCAAGGGGGCTTATTGTCGGGACAGCGGTGACAATCACATCGATGCTCTTTGAACCGCTTAGGATCAACAATATAGGTTTCGTCATTCTCTATATCTTCCTGACCTCTCTGCTCTTTGCGCTTGCAGGTTTTATGAACGCCATTTTCGCCAGGAAATTTGACGATATCTCTATAGTCCCGACATTTGTCCTCAATCCACTTACATATCTTGGAGGCGTCTTTTACTCGATAGACAAGCTCCCTTCATTCTGGCAGTGGATTTCAAAGCTGAACCCAATACTGTATATGGTTAACGGCTTCAGGTATGGCTTCCTTGGAACATCAGATGTCAACGTATACCTGGGCTTCGCCATATCTATACTCTTCATCGTTATGATATTTATGTCAAATCTCTATCTGCTGAGGGAAGGGGTGGGCCTGAAAGAATGATCTTCAGTTATCCTCACCATTCTGAATAAAGCTGTAGGAAGATGTTATTTAAAACTCTTTCTCTTTTTTTCGAGTTCAACATCCAACTGTTTCAATTTATCAATAGTTTCGTTTAGCCCTTTAATCTCTTCAGTTAATTCACCAACTTTCAGGACCAACTCTTTATTTTTAGATAAAAGAGCCGATTCTCTCCCTTTATTTCTTCCCCTCTTTATGGTTTTCAACAGAGTTAAAAGATTTTGAATCTCATAGTCGTTGGCGCCTTTTGGCTCAAGGGCGACATATTTCTCTATCTCTATTAAAGCCATGTCGTAATCCCTGTTGGGATTTTTATAACTTGAATGAAGCAGGGCAAGTTGCAGGTGAACATCTGCGATCCTTACCCCTTGTTTCGGGCCACTCTCAACAATATCGTTCAGTCGCTTTATCTCACTGACGTACACCTCGGGCACAAGCGCAGAAAAACGCTTTCCATGGGAACTTATACAACCGAAGGACGTAGACAGCATAATCAGAACTAACAATAATCTCATGATCTTATTTATCCTTTTTTGCCCTTTCAGGCATTTTAACGACTTTTCCTCTAACTCCTTTATCTTCCGCATGGAATTGGCCGGCTCCTTCTCTTCTATGGTCTACGACATATACGCTTCCATCCATAGACTTTGCGTACTCCTTAAGATCGGCAGCTATTTCACCGAACTCGATATGATTTTCCAGCTTCCTATTGGTGTTTGTTACTACGGCAATTGAAATGCTGGCCAGAGGAAACTTTCTCTTATTACCGTGGCGGTCCTCGCCCTGGATGTATCCCCTTGACCTGTCTTCTTCATCATAAAAGGCGGGAACCTTTTTGTCAAACTCTTCAACAACATTTTTGCATATATTATTATAGCTTTCAGACCCGGTTATCAATACAAAGTCATCTCCGCCGATGTGACCTATAAAGTCGCCTTCGGCGCCAAACTTTTCAACCGCTTTATCAACTACCTCTGCAGTAGCTATAATCAGGTCGTTCCCTTTTGCGTAACCATAGTGGTCGTTATATGCCTTAAAATTATCAAGATCCATGAGACAGAATGCTATCTTTTCATTCTCTATAATCCTTTTTTTCATGACGTTTTCTATGGCAATGCCTCCGGGCAGTCTTGTGAGAGGGCTGGCATCCTTATACATCTCTTCCAGTTTTTTCAACCTTCCTGCCATGGATACAAAAGCCCTTGCAAGATCGCCGACTTCATCTTTATTCGTAATATCGGGAACATAATCAAAGTCCCCTTCCGCTATTCTTTCCGTTGCGCTTTTCAAGCGATTTACTGCATGAGAGATATTAATTGTAATAAATACAGCGGCAGTGATGGATATGATAAAACCTATAATACAGATCAGGGCAGCCACCTCAAATGCCGTATTACCTATGGTGGATGTTGAGGTAACCTTCTTATCCTGATCGAGCAGCGCTTCGGCAGCCATAGACTTGAGAATGCCGATGATTTTATCCTGCCGCTCCCTCACCCCTTTATTAAATATATCGGCTTCTTTTGATGACTTGTCCTCTAGTTTCTTATAACCATTTATAAGGAAGGTATTGAACTCTTTATGCAGCGCGGAAAGTTCTCCAACAGGAAAACCCCTCTCTTCCGGAAAGGAAGCTATCATTTCCAGGGAATCATCAAACTCGGCGCTCCTTTCCCTAAACGCCTTTAAAAGATCGGGTGTTTTAAGGATTGCAAACCTTCTTATATAACTGTCCTGGGCAAGAAGAACGTTTGTCATACTCTTGGATGCGTTGATTACCGGCACATCGACTTCAAGTATGCTTCTATTTATACTGTTTAAATTATTGAGAGTAGTCAGAACAAATATGGTGATTATGATGAGAAGGGCTACAAGAAATGCATATCCTACAAATATTTTTTTCGCGATACTGAGGCGAAGAAAGTAAAAAGACAACAGGCCTACTATCTTATTAGCCCGCCTCGATTTGTCGTCCGCTCTTTCTTCCATAAAATAGCGCCCTTTTGCAAGTACGATTAAATGAGCTTTAAAATTTAAATAGTGATGCAGTTCATCGCTTCAACTCTTAAAAAAACATATCTTTGTTAAAGAATAGCATACTCCAAATCAGCTTTAAAAGTAATAAATCTTTTAGTAACAGATCGTTACGCCTCATATTCATCAATAATTTTGTTGATATTCCTGTGAGAATGAGAAGGCATCCTTGCCCCTAAGTGACTTACTACCTGAGAGGCGGTGTAACAGCCGAGGATGGCGCTTTCCCTTAGCCCCTTTTTTTGAAGCATCCCCATAAGCGCTCCCGCCGCAAAGAGGTCTCCCGCACCTGTTGTATCGACAGCCTTTACCTTATATCCTTTTACGGATATCTTTTCACTGCCCTTGTCAGCGGCCCATGCCCCATTTTCCCCTCTTGTCATAAAAAGAGTTTCCACCATGCCGGTTATCTTATCAAAGGCCCTTGCAGAGTCATCCTCACCGGAAAGAGCCAGAGCCTCCACCTCGTTGCAAAAAAGGATATCAACGTCCCACTTTATAAACTCCTCTACTGCGTCCCTGAAGGCGTCAACTATAAAGCTATCACTCAGGGAAAATGCTACCGGGATCCCCCTTTTCCTTGCCGCCCTTGCCAACTTTATCGCAGCGGCCTTAGTCTCCTCGCCTGTCCATAGATACCCCTCTACATAGACAAACTTTGCTCCTTCGACTATGGTGTCATCCACATTATCGGGATGAAGGGCGGTGGATATCCCGAGATGGGTCACCATGGTTCTCTGCGCGTCGGGCGTAATCAAAACGACTGAGGTGCCGGTGCCCTCCTCCTCTGCCCCGGGCCCACTAAAACCAACGCCACAGTCAGCCATATCCTGTGTATAATGTTTGCCGTAAGGGTCATTGGCAACCCTTCCTATATAGTATGCCTTACCGCCAAGCGCCCCGATGCCGTGAATGGTGTTGGCGGCGGACCCTCCTGAACAGGTTGAAAAAGAATGGGCATTTAGTTTTTCAATGAGCTTTAACTGATCTTCGGCGCTGGAGAGGGTCATCCCGCCTTTTGGATAATCAAGACCCGAAAGTTCTTCATCGCCGAGCTGCACCTCTATGTCAACAAGGGCGTTTCCTATGCCTACAACATCGTATTTCATCTTTACTCCTTAAATCTATATTTGGCAGCGCAGACAATCCATTCAGGCTGCCTCCAGTAATTTCGTCATCCCGAGAAAGCGGGAATACAGACATATCAAATATCTGGATGCCCGATCACGCCGAGCATGACGTATTTTTAGAGATACCCTTTAGAAAAAAACGAGATAATAACAGCAAAAGGCCCGTTTTTTCAAGCTCTTAAACATATCAGGCCGGTTTTCAAACTAAAAAATATCCTTTTGCCCGGACCTGCTGAGCGATTTCAAGATCAACAAACATGAAAGGGGTTTAAAATAGCCGTCTCTGCGACACCTGCAGTTTTGAGACAAAAAGCTTAAGCCAGATGATATTCTCAGGAAATAAATTACAGGGTAGAAGGCAGCTCGGGCGCTTTCATTCCAACCATCTTCAAAAGATTGAGTAAAAGCATGAATGATGAACATGCAAAGGCAAGCCCGCCAAATCGAATGACTATTCCGACCTCTCCTACTATTCCTGCAAGCAAAATAACGAGTGAGGCATGGAAAACATGCAACTGCCTGGCTGCAAGCTTATCGGAAGATATGTCCCTCATCAGAGGGACCTTAACTTTACCAATTAATAGACTGAATCTGTGAAACCAGATTAAAAAAGGGAGTATTTTATAGAGCATACCTGTCGTGACAGTCAGACCGAAACCGAGTATGAACAGTATGCCGAAAACAAATAAGACCACCTCATGCTCAACTATCGGGATAAATATAAAAGCAAGCAGAGAAAGAGGGAGCAGTGCAAGTGCAGCCTTCCAGGCGCTCAGTGTCGTATCAGATATCTTCCTTTTCCTCTTGCCTACAAGGCTAAACAACATAAAGCTAAAGGCGATCAGGGAAAAAGCGCCGGGGGCGCCTGCTATCAGGGTAAACATGGTCCCTGACTCAAACAAAAGCGCGGCAGGAAGAGCGATGAGAGATATCCCGTAAAGACAGAGGATAATATAAGCCTTCTTTTTATCAAATTCAGGGGTCATGTAAAACATCGGTATTACGTGAAAACCTACCCCCATTATAAGGCTGCCAACCCAGCCGAAGAGTCCTAAAACCAGATGAGAAGCGGTCATGCCTATGCGGTTGTCAGGCAGATCCCAAAGTGAAGCATGTCCGCCAGAGAAATATGTGCCAAGCAGGACGGTAACCAGAAATGCGGCAATTGAAATCCTCATTGCAACTACCGTAGGCCTGTCGCCCTTCACCTTGAAAAGGGCGATGGAGATCTGAACGACAAAGAAGAGAAGAGAAATCAGCAGGAGCGCTGAAGCTGTGGCGATCAAGGTCTCGTTTAAAAGATATATCCCCGGAACTATAAGAGATACACCCAGAGTAAATCCGGCGTGCACAACTCTGGACGCGCCTATTAAAGGAACAGTTCCCCCAACCAGCACCGGGACCATCTGATAAAATGAGCCCATCATGATCATGGCAAGCCAGCCGAGAGTAAAAAGATGGGTCAGGGCTATGGTCTCCACGCTCCAGTTACTGACAAAAAGATCCTGTCCGGCAAAAAGGATCAGCAGGCCAGCCAATATGCCAAAGACAGGAGCAGAGAGGAAAAACCTGACAGGTATATCCTCGGGCGGGGCCTGATCCAGACTTACTCCTGAATACATCTAAGGTCCCTCCAGATTAGAAGTTTGATAAACCCTTCACTCTCCTCAGTCACTTCATGACTAAAACCGAGCTCATCGAGCCTGGAAAATAAAAGTCTTGGCATCTTTCTGTGAATCATGATTACGGCCTCATCATCAGCCATATTATTAACAGCCTCAAGGACCTTAATCATAGGTTCGGGCGGTTCAAGTTCCCTGCAATCGACAACTATGATCTTCCCCGAGAAGTGCAAGTTTGTATGACTCCGGTTATGGAGCTACATAAGTTTGAAGGTTGCGGATGGTCTCCTCCAGATCAGGGCCGGCATGTTGCTCAAGCATGGGATAAAGGATGCCCTCTTCCTTGACATTGTGCTGCTGCATGAGAATCACCATGGTGTCGCCATTTGCAAAGGCAGTGTCAAGATCACCGGCATCTATGGCTTCCGCCATTTGAGCCAGAACGCCTCTCATCTGGTCATGCTCCATGAGCATTACCTGAACAGGACCGCCTTCCATGCCGGTTGCTGCCGTAAAAGCAGGAAAGAGTATGTTCTCCTCTGAACCAAGATGCCTCTTCATTCCAAGATCAAAGGACTTTAAGAGTTCCGCTGCTGTCGCACTTTCGCCTTCGTTCCATGCAGCCTCTGCATCGGCGTAAAGTTCATCGCATCTTTTATGATCAAAGGACATATAGCCGACTATGCTCGTATGTATAGCATCATTTGTTGTAAATTTAGTGATCTCCCCCCTCCATAGATCGGGACCGGAAAGCAAAGGCGCCCAGACAAATTCACCTTTAATATCTCCAAGCAAAGCTGTTATCGATCCAAAAAAATCATCAGAACATTCGACAATCAACTTCTCTTGAACGCCAATACCATTTATAGCGCCTTTAATTTCTTCCCTTCTTTCATCAGCCCCTGAGGACGTCAGTATAAGCCTGTTTGCCATCTTATCTGCCTCCTTGTTCCCAATATTGTAGAATTAAAAAATCAGCATTATAATATTTTAATTCGACCATGTCAACGAAGTAAACGCTCACTTACAGGACTGGATGGCAATATATCAAGGCACATGGAGAGCAAGAGAATTTTCGATTAAATAATATTTTTTAACACGAACTTCCACAGATCAACTATGATAATGCCTTTGATTATAAAAGTAATAAAAAACAGGACGTCTACCTTAAGACTTTTTTAAACAGATACATAAGGACGCCTCTATAAATATGTCATGCCCGGCTTGAAAGTTTATCCATACTACGGGAGGCATCCAGGTGTTTGGTATGAAATGACTAAATTATAATTATTAGAGGCAGCCATGATACTCAACCATAAATTTATTTGCTAAAAAATGCGGAATCTGCTTTAACTTAGAGAGTATCGCTCCTATCACCTTGTTCAAAACATCTTAAGCGGGAAGTGTAAATCCATATGACTAAACTAAAAATCCTTGCAATACTAATCATCATTTTTGGCCTTTTATTTATCGGCTTTCTATTTCTTGGCAGAAAAAAATCAAAGAAAACTTTCTCAAGGGCATTGCAGCTTGAAGATAATAGCAGCCCGGCAGAAGCCTGCTATACCTATGCCCTGGCAGCAAGACAAGGCGCCAATGGAAAGGATTGCCGTACAAAGATCCGGGCTCTATGGAAGAAGCATGGCCCTTTCGACTTTTCAGATTGTCTTCAAAAGGCAACTGCTGAATATCTGGGCGAGGGAGAAGAACACAGTGAAGGTTATCATGAAGTGATCGTTGATTATATACGGAAAACAGTATCTTCAAATAACTAGCTGTTCAAAAATCAAGAGTTTACAACCTTTATTTCCTCTTCAATAAGGAGTTAAGATAAACCATGACAGAATCTAAAGGCGACATAGTCTTCAATGATCTCTGGGCTATAAAAAGCTCAGGCTTCATGATCCCCCTTTTTTCAATACGGACAAACAATAGCCTTGGCATAGGTGATATAGGGGATCTCTACCCGCTCATCGACTGGGCAGCAGAGCATGGACAGAAAATCATTCAATTGCTCCCCATTAACGACACCAGCCCGTCAGATGCAAGCCCCTATGCGGCGATAAGTTCATTTGCCGTCAATCCGCTCTATATTGAGATATCCCGTATCGATGAAATTTCAAAATCTTCATCGGCAAGGCTTCTCATGAAGGAATGGGAAGCCGATGGAACTATTGAAACCCTGAAGAGATCCAAAAAAATTGACTACGTTGCCGTAAGGGCCGTAAAGATGGCCCTCCTTGCCGATGCATTTTCAGTTTTCTGGAAAAGTGATTTTTCAAAAAGCACGAAAAAAGCAGAAAACTTTAATAAATTCATGAAAAAAGAAAAGGCCTGGCTAAGCGACTATGCCCTCTTCCACGTGATGAAGGAAGAGTTTGAAGGTAAAGACTGGCGCCAGTGGAGAGATTGTCACAAAAGAAGAGAATCCAAATCGCTGGCTGAATATGAAGAGGCAAACCTGGAAAGACTGACATTCTATAAATGGCTGCAATGGATTTTTATAAAACAATGGGATGAGATGCGGGCCTATGCGCACAATAAAGGAGTTTATCTCATGGGTGATATCTCCTTTTATCCAGGAGTTGACAGTGCGGAAGTCTGGGCCCAGCCCTCCATATTCCAGATGAATGAAGATTTCGAGCTCATGGCAACATCGGGCGCTCCGCCGGACCAGTTCAGCGCCGATGGCCAAAACTGGGGAACGCCACTCTACAACTGGGACAAGATGGAGGCAGATGATTTCTCATGGTGGAAGAGAAGGGTCGAGAAGGTCTGCAACTTCTTTGATCTTTACAGGCTTGATCATTTCAGGGGCTTTGAGTCTTTCTGGAAGGTGCCGAAGGGGAAAAAGGCGAGTGAGGGAGAGTGGGTCAAGGCGCCGGGGGAGAAGCTCCTCCAGAGGCTCCTCAAGATATCGCTCTACGAAAGACTAATCATTCCCCTTGCGGAGGACCTTGGCGACATTTCACAGGAAGTGCATGAGCTCAGAAACAGTCTGGGCATAGCAGGCTACAAAACCTTCATATTCGGATGGGGCGAAGGGGAAGATTCCGGCAAGGCATCGGGTTTTCGTTATCCCGAAGATTATACTCCCGCCTTCCTTGCAACAACAGGCACTCATGATACCCCTACCCTCTTCGGCTGGTGGGAGAACCTGCGTGAAGATGAAAAGTGGGCCCTGTCACACTATATAGGCCTATCTGAGCCTCCACCTTTCGAGGTCCTTAAAGAGGCGGTACTAAAACGGCTGCTTGAATCAAGGGCAAACTTCGTAGTCCTGCCCTTTCAGGACATATTCGGACTTGGCGAGGAAGAAAGGATAAACTTTCCCGGCACATTCGGTGATCATAACTGGAGCTGGAAAATGCCCTTTACCGTCGAAGAACTTGCCATGGCTTCGGTTGAAACTGATCTGTACAGATGCGGCAAGCTTTTAAAAGATGAGACCAAAGCGGCCGAAAGGCGCTGGAAAATAAACGGCTCTAAAGAAGGGCAGTTCCAAATCATCCCCTCAGCCGGAACGGTACAGATCAGAAAGAAAGGAGAACTGTTTAAGATCTGGCTACTGCTTGGCAACAAACCCGGGAAAATAGCGCTTAGCTCCGAATTAATCGAAAACAAGGCTATTGATGCCATATTTTATGAAAAACTTCCCGACAAGGCTTATCTATATGGAGCCGAAATAAAGGCGATAAAGAAAGGCAGATTTTCACTTAATCTCATTATTGACGAGCAAGTTATTTATATCCCTGACTGCCTGATTGCCACGTAGACAGGCACTCCAAACAAAATAATATCTGCACATTTGACAGCTCGGTGCTATAATGATTCTCTCTTATGGAGTACAAGAAATCAAAAAAAAGGGGATATAAGCTCTTTTATGCAAGCGCCTTTCAGGCCATAACAGACTGGTTTTTGAAAAACCAGCAGGATGAGACAAAACTGCCGCCGCCTTTTCACACATCGCGCCATTCCATTGTATGGAAGGTCAAGACTGATGATGGTGAATACTTTATCAAGCGTTTTCGTCCCGAAGGATTTTCCGATAGACTGAAAGACTCCATAAGAGGTTCCCGTGCCATGTGCGCATGGAAAGCGGGGATAATGCTTGAGCATTGCGGCTTCAAGGCGCCTGCAGTTGCCTCATTCGGTGAAAAGAGGCGTATCGGCTTCGTAACAGACGCATTTATGATAACCCTTCCGATAAAGGGGGTATCTCTTTTAGACCTGCTAATTCCGGTGACAAGCTTCAAAATAAAGCGGGAGATAATAAGGCAGACAGGAAAGGAGATCGGAAGGCTTCACAGGGAGGCAATCATACACGGCGATCTAATCCCGGGAAATATATTTGCCTGTGAAGAGGCCGGACAATACAGCCTCTGTCTCCTTGACAACGAAAGGACAAGAAAGGTATCCACCCTCCCAATGCCTGAGAGGATAAAAAATCTTGTGCAGCTGAACAGGGTAATAGTCCCGAGGATCACGGCCGCAGACAGGGTGCGATTTTTTGACGCCTATCTTGAGGAAAATCCCGATCTGAGAGAGAAGAGAAATGAGCTTCTGAGAAAGATAGGGGAAATCACATCGGAGAGGGTAATGCGGCATAGGGGCATCCCTGTAGAAAAAAGAAAATTCACCACTTTCAGGGCCGTTATGGCATGGAAGGGGTAATATTTTTACCCTGATTTGCACTGATTTACACTGATTATTTATGATTAATGCAGCCCGAATGATGATGCCATATAAGTTAAATACTATTGCGGAAAGATCTGCTATAAAGTGGATTCCCGCCTTCGCGGGAAAGACACCGGGGGGTAAAATGTATTTGTCATTCCCGCGAAGGCGGGAATCCAAAGGCGCCTCAAAACAATATCAGATATCATATACCCCATGAACATCGCATTCATCGCAAGACGCTACGACAGGGTGGGCGGTACGGAGATCGATCTCTACCACCTGACAATACTGCTGGCAAGTTTCGGTCATCAAGTCACCATTTACTGTCAGCAGGTGAGAGTTTCCCCTGCCCCCGGCGTTTCAATAAAAAAAGTGCCAACACTCGGTTTCGGCCGCCTCATGCAGATGCTCAGCCTGGCCTGGCTCGGGCCGAAGATGGCCTACGGTGGCGGCCATGATCTGGTCATCGGCTTTACGCGGGTTCTAAGACAGGACCTTGTCAGATGCGGTGGCGGCACGCACAAACTCTTTGTGCAAAAAATGAAAAGCGCCGAGGGAGGGGTAAAGGGTCTGCTAAGATCGCTGAGCCTCTACCATAATACCCTCATAGCAGTAGAAAAAAGGCAATTCCAGAGCGGTTGCAAAAAGGTATTGGCCATATCGCAAGTAGTCAAGCATGAAATCATGTCTGTTTATAAGGTGCCCGAAGAAAGGATCGAAGTGATCTATGACGGCATAGATACTGAACTTTTCTCGCCCGAAAACAGAAAAAAGTACCGGGAAGAGATAAGAAATCAATTTTCCATACCATCCGATGCCATAGTAGTCCTCTTTCTCGGCAGCGGCTATAAGAGAAAAAATCTCTCCACCCTCCTTGAAGCGATACCTCTGGTTGACAGTAATAATGTTTATTGCCTCGTCGTTGGTGGAGACAGACAACCCGAGACTTATGCAGCAAAGGCTCAGGCCCTCGGCATAAAAAACAGGGTTGTCTTTGCCGGCGTCCAAAGATCTGCCGAGAAGTTCTACGGCGCCGCCGATATCTTCGTCATCCCTTCTCTACAGGAGGCCTTCGGGAATGTGGTTCTGGAGGCGATGGCGAGCGGCCTTCCTGCCGTTACAACTTCTTTGTCGGGCGCATCTGAGGTCATGGTGGGCGACTTGAAAAACCTCATTCTCAAAGATCCTCTTGATTCTCAAGGTCTTGCAAAAATCATCAGCAGACTGACTGATGAATCATTGAAAAAGAAGCTTGCCAAGGAGGCAAGAGAGATTGCTAAAAACTATACCCTTGAGGCAAACGCAAGAGCCATTGAGGAACTTTGTAAAAGAATCCTGAAGGAAAAAAACTAACCACAGAAAGACGGAATTATTGAATCACGGAAAAACCTATCCTCCGTTATTATTTCCGTGTCTCCGAATTTAAGTGTTTCCGTTGTTCAAAGAAGAAATTATGATTAAATACATAAAGAAAGGCCTTAAACGTGGCTGGGTAAAAAATGGCTACGAGAAACTTTTTAACGAAGACCTCGATGCCCTTTTTCATTCTCATCATTCCACCATAATCAAGGATCAAAAACGAGTAAAGGTCTACCGCGTCATCTGGAAGGGCGAACCGCTCTTTATTAAGCTATACAATCCCTACTCCATCGGGAATGCCCTTGAAGCGATTTTTTTCGGGTCCAAAGCGGTCCGTTCATGGAAAGGGGCCCATCTGCTCGGCAGCAGGGGAATCAATACGGCCGAACCGGTTGCAGCAATCAACTGCCAAAGGTTCGGCATTCCTGGCAAGTGCTTTTATATCACTAAAGAAATCGGCAAAAGTGAGATATCGGTTGAATACTATGAAAGGCGATTTATTAAAGGCCATGGTTCTGTAAAGGAAAGGCGTCTTTTCATACGGACACTGGCGGTTCTATTTAAAAATCTTCACCAGAAAGGTATCTATCACAATGACCTTAAAGACTATAACATCCTCGTCAGGGATGAAGATGACAAACCTGTCTTTTTTCTCCTCGATCTTGAAGGTGTTAAGAGTTTCAGTAAGCTGCCCAGAAGATGTCTTATAGAAAACCTCATGCAGGTAAACAGGACTATAGGAAGGATCATGAGCAATTCCGACAGGGTCGCCTTTATCAAGGAATATTGCAACAATGTGGGATGGAAGGCGCTGGCTAAAGAGGCGCTGGCAGCTTCTGCCATAAAAGACAGGAAAGTCGGGGCAAAGCGGCTTTAGGAAAACTTGCAGCGCAGGTATTTCATAATGCACGAGGGGTAGAAAGGACGGTAGGAAAGTGATTTTTTATAGGCGCTTAAAGCCTCCCTTTTCCTCCCTTTTTTTTGGGTTATTTTCCCAAGACGATAATATCTGTAAGCCAGTCTCCGATTAATGTTTTTTTCGCCGATTAAAGCACTGGCCTCGGGATACTCCTTAAGCAGTTTCTCAATAATTACTCTCGATTTTTATCTAATTCAGGGATTCCCCTTGATTTTTTGGCCACAATCAGACATATTGTTACCACTTGTGAACAAGTGGAGTCGATTTGTCTGGAGCCAGGAATGCATAAAAAAACAGAAGATATTTTCCGCTCATGTGGTGGTCAACTGCGGATGAGCGAGGCTATTGAGCGCGGGATCAGCCGTTACATGCTCTATGCCCTTAGGGATAAAGGGGTGATAGAACAAGTCAGCAGGGGGGTGTACCGCCTGGTGGAACTTCCTCCCATCAGCAATCCCGACCTGGTAACGGTTGGACTGCGCTTCCCGAGTGCAGTCATCTGCCTTGTATCGGCACTGGCATATCACGAAATCACCACACAGATTCCGCACACTGTTTCCGTGGCCGTGCCAAGGGAATCACGGCAACCGTCTCTGGATTATCCACCACTCAGTGTTCACCGGTTCTCTGACCTGGCATTCCGTGCAGGTATCGAAGAGCACCAAATCGACGGAGTGCCCGTCAAAATCTACAGTCCGGAAAAGACGCTCGCCGACTGTTTCAAGTTTCGGAACAAGATCGGCATGGATGTGGTACTGGAGGCACTGAAACTCTACAAAGTCCGCAAGCAATTCAATCTCGAGGCACTGCTCAAATACGCGAAAGTCTGCCGTGTTGAAAAAGTGATGCATCCCTATCTGGAGGCGAGTATATGAAATCCCCGAAGAATATCCCCGCATCTGTCCGGCAACGCCTTCTAAATCGCGCCAAAAACGATAAAAGGCCATTCAACGAACTCCTCCAGTACTATGCCATGGAACGGTTTCTGTTCCGCCTGTCCCAGTCAGCGCATGCGGACCGTTTCATCCTCAAAGGCGCTTTGATGTTGAGGGTTTGGCGCTCACCGGAATACCGGCCAACCATGGATATCGATATGCTGGGAAGAACCAGCAACGAGGAAGCCAGTATTGTCGCTCAGATTCGGGAGGTCATGGCCGTGGATGTGGAGCCCGATGGGCTCACTTTTGATCCCGAATCGGTGCAGTCCGAACGAATTACCGAGGATGCCGATTACGAAGGGATCAGGGTTCGATTTCGTGGAATGCTGGACTCCTCAAGGGTCAATATGCAGGTGGATATCGGATTTGACGACATCATCTATCCCGGGCCGGAAGAATCGGATCTGCCAACCATGCTGGATTCCCCCATACCGAGGCTGCTTTGCTACAGCCGTGAAAGCGCCATTGCGGAGAAGTTCGAGGCCATGGTGAAACTCGGCAAATTGAACAGCCGCATGAAGGATTTTTATGATATATGGCTCCTTTCCCGGCAGTTTGATTTCGATGGAATCAAACTGGCCGAAGCAATTCGTCTGACCTTCCAGAGAAGAGGAACTTCGCTTCCTCCGAGAATAGAAGCATTCGAACAGCCTTTCATCGATAACAAGCAGATTCAGTGGTCGGCTTTCCACAAGAGGCTTCAGCAAAACCTTATGCCCGAATCCTTCAAGGATGTCATATCTGTAGTGAAGGATTTCCTTGCACCACTCGCGACCCTGCTATCACAAGACAATCCTAAACCTCTGATCTGGCCTGCTTCAGGCCCATGGGCCTGACTCGGGGCAAAGCGGCTTTAGGAAAACTTGCAGCGCAGGTATTTCATAATGCACGAGGGGTAGAAAGGGCGGTAGGAAAGTGATTTTTTATAGGCTTCCAGCGCTTCGCCTTTCCGCCCCTTCTTTTGGGTTATTTTCCCAAGACGATAATATCTGTAAGCCAGTCTCCGATTAATGTTTTTTTCGCCGATTAAAGCACTGGCCTCGGGATACTCCTTAAGCAGTTTCTCAATCGCTTTTATATTGAAAAGCGTCCTTCTTTCGTTGTCGCCCCCCACATGTCCATCATGCTTTCTAAGCTTGAAGAGCGGTTCATTCATAAAGGCCACCTTGAATTTCATCAACACGCGAAAGGCAAAATCGAGATCGACGCAGACCTTGAAGTCAGGATCAAAACCTCCCACCGTCTCAATGACCTTTCTACGTACCACCATGGTCGGCGTCCTCAAAGTACTTTTCATAAAGATGGAGGCAAGCGTGACGCCATCTTTCTCAAGAGTAATCGCCCTTTTATCTGAAATAACCTTTTTACCTTCAACCTTGCTACTCCCGAAAAATATACCGTTGCCGCATACCATACCGACATCAGGATGTTCATCCAGGTATTTGACCTGACGTTCCAGTTTATCGGGAAGCCAGAGGTCGTCGGAATCATTGAAGGCGACAATATCCCCCTTTGTCGCTTCTATACCGCTATTCCTGGCACCTGCATTCCCCATATTTTCCTGCTTTATATAACGGATACGATTTAGATAGGGTCCGATTAGCTCTTCAGTATCATCGGTAGAGCCATCATCGACAACTATCACTTCATAATCAGAATATGTCTGGTTCAAAACACTCTCAAGGCATTCTACAATCATTCCTGCCCTGTTATAGGTTGGTATTATAACGGAAACTCTCGGTGTATTTGGTTTCATTGAGTTTGCTTATTCCTTAACGCTTTTTTCAACCCAGGCAGGCAGCTTTGAGTTTATAATTTGATCTCTTGATGATGGCGACACCTTCTTATTTACCGCTATCCAATATTCGGCACATAGGGTGTCAAAGGATGTAAGGCTTCTAAAAAGTAATGCCCCTCCGCCGGCATTTTTCATATTCCTCTCCATAAAGCTTGTTTTACTGAATGTGAAAGGAATGATTAGCGGCGCCAGCAAAAGCCAAAAGAGATATGATTTAAACTTGTATTTAACACCATAAACTTTTACGGCCTCAAGATAGTGGGAATGAAGGTGATAGAGAAAAACCGGAAGATGAGGGGGATTGTTATGGAATACAAATGCCTTTTCAGAAGGCACATCAAAACCGATAAAAGCCCTCTTGATCTTGAAAAAACCGGTCATGAGAAAATGAAGTCTGGAAGCTATCTTCATCGTATTTGGCGTCAGGATAATGGAATAGCCCCCAGGCTTCAAGATTCTGGAAACCTCTCTTATGGCAGCAATATGATCTGGAAAGTGCTCAATAATATCGCATAATATAACACAATCAAAAGAGGCATCCTCATAAGGAAGCCCCTTGTTGATATCTATACCGAAATCAATGTCAACGCCAGGGGCCGTATTAGGATAAGCCGAATAATTTGTGCCCTTTACCCTATAACCGCTCTCTTTCAGCCTGGCAAGTATCTTCCCTTCCCCGCAGCTAACTTCAAGAACGTCTCCGCCGTCAGGAACATGTTTGTTAACCAGATCGAATATTTTTTGTCTTTTTGGATTATTATCTTTTTTCATTCTGAATTTTTCCATTCATTTTTAACATCAATTTATCACCCACATCAGCCCTGTGTGACATTGCGACAGGGCATCAGCGTACGCCTCTGCCATTTAGGCCTCTATTTGAGAATCATCAGGGAAACAATCGGGGAGATGGAACAATCGGGGACGGGTTCATATTTTATCACTTTATGGAGTTTATAAGGTTTACATATTCCCTGATTCTTCCGATCTTATGAAAAATCCGTTCCATCAGACACCCATCACCGCAAGCCTTTGAGTCTTAAAATCTATTGCCCGATGAAGAGATGTCACTTCGTAGTCCTCCCTAGCATCGCTATCATGGTCGTATATTACAACGCCATGCCTGATTATATCCTCAATAAGCATCTCATTGGCAACGGTATTTAAGACAACCAGATCTATGTTGTTTCTATTCAATGCCCTGCATATGTCGCCATGCAGAGAAAGCTTGGCATTAAAAATGGCCTCCCG
>JAVVFD010000109.1:0-9087 GCA_032250935.1 bacterium | reverse complement strand
CAATGTTTTTCATCCCTGTGGTTATTTTATTTTAAATGAATGGCGCCTATTTTATTTTATTTCATGAGGTGGCCCTGCTGGGGGGATAGTTGCCCCCTTATTACTCTACTTCAATTCTTTTCTTTATTTCGCCTAATATGTCCTCGGAAAGTTTGTTCATATAGCGGTCCGACAGGAGTGAAATCGCTTGTTCGAGTATTGAGACAGGCAGGTGGAACTCCATCTCGAAGCAGACCGTTGTGCCGGAGCCGGAAGGGGTGAGGGTGTAGCTGCCAGAGTTTTCGAACCCTTTTATTGAGCGCCAGGCAAATCTCCTGGGACGGCGCTCCTCAATTACGACAGCATCCCACTCGACAGGTATTGCTCCAAGCCTTGCCTTCCAGTGATAGGTCTTTGGCGTAGTCTCCTTGATCGAATCTATAAGATCTGAATAGAGGCTGAACTCTTCCACCTTGCTGATAAGGTCGTAAACCCTATCGGCATCGGCCATGATCTCAACGGATCGGCTGATGATTGCCACAGATTCTCCCTTAAATGAATAAAACTTGCTCTCCCTGCCTCCTAAGCATAGCCCACAATTTAATCTTTTTAAATAAATTTATTAAATCCGTCAGCATTTAAGTTTTGGAAAATAAAGACATCCTTCCCTTGTTAAATATCTCTTTTATCCCTTTAACAACTGTCAAAAGAATGGTAGAATAGCCTTGATTAGTGCTTTTAGAGCCAGATAAGACTCAATAAGGCAAGAATTATTCAGCAATATACGAACCTTCCAGGCTAATTATGGCAATGAAAACGACAAATACGACCAGTGCCGGAAATTCTCATGTAGAGGAGATAGCGGGACTTGTAGTAATCGCCTCATCCCTTTTTTTCCTCCTTGCGCTGGCAACCTATTCACCATCGGACACATCATTTAACAGTTTTTCTACAGCCAGTAGTTCTGTAGACAACCTGGGCGGCATGGTGGGGGCCTACCTGGCCGATGCTTCCTTGCAGCTCTTCGGTCTTGCGTCATATATCATTCCCGCCTTGGCCCTTCTTATAGGTGTTTTTCTGATGCTCAAGAGGAAGATAAGCCTGAAAGAAGCGGGAAAGGTGGCGGGGCTTTTAATGCTCATCTTTTCTGTCTCGACACTTCTTTCGCTCATGGATACAGGGAGGGGGGCCGCAGTCAGGGGAGGGGGGATGACGGGCAATATGCTGGCGACGGTCCTTTCGGGGTATTTGAATCATACAGGTGCATACCTGTTTACAGCGGTTGTGCTTATATTGTCATTAATACTCAGCACCGGCATATCGGCTGTTGCCGCAACAAAGGGAACGGGCGTCTGGCTTGTAAGCATCACTGCAAGGATGGTCAGGTTTATAAAAGGCATGCTGCAAAAATATAGAGAGAGACGAAGAAGACTGCGAGAGACGAATATTCTCATAAAGGAAGAGGAGAGTAAGAAAAAGTCATCGCCCACAATAATTGTAGAGCCGCAAAAAATTGAAAGACCTGAGAAGAAGAAGGAGACTCAGGAAGCTCTCCCTTTTATGGACCTTGGACCCAAGGGTGACGATGTACCACTCCCATCGATCTATCTCCTGGACGAGGTTGAAAAGAAGGATAAAGGGATAGATAAGGAGAGTATCCTTATGAATTCAAGGATACTGGAAAAGAAGCTGAAGGATTTCGGCGTTGACGGGGAGGTTCACGAGGTGCACCCCGGGCCGGTCATCACCATGTACGAATTTGTTCCTGCGCCTGGAGTCAAGGTGAACAAGGTGGTCAACCTGACGGACGACCTCGCCATGGCCCTTAGTGCTATCAGCATAAGGATAGTGGCTCCCATACCGGGAAAGGCGGTTATAGGGATAGAGATACCGAACAAAGAGAGAGAGACCGTATATTATAAGGAGATAATCACATCGACGGAATATGAGAAGTCGACATCCAAGCTTACCCTTGCGCTTGGAGAGGACATAGCTGGCCAGACCGTAGTCGCAGACCTTGCCAAGATGCCTCACCTCCTCGTGGCGGGCGCAACCGGTGCGGGAAAGAGTGTATCCGTAAATGCGATGATCTGCTCCATCCTGTACAAGGCCACGCCTGATGATGTACGTCTTTTGATGGTTGACCCGAAGATGCTGGAACTTTCTATATACGACGGCATACCCCACCTTCTTTTGCCGGTTGTTACGGACGCAAAAAAGGCCGCCCTGGCGCTGAGGTGGGCCGTGGGAGAGATGGAGAGGCGTTACAAGCTCCTTTCGGAGACGGGTGTTAAGAATATTACCAGCTTTAATAAGCTAGTCGAGAAAACTCCTTTATTTGTAAGAAAGGATGAAGACGGCGAGGATGAAGAGGTGACGCTGGAAAAGATGCCTTTCATCGTTATTATAATAGACGAACTGGCGGACCTTATGATGGTTGCATCGAAGGAAGTCGAGGAATCCATAACGAGGCTGGCCCAGATGGCGAGGGCATCTGGTATACACCTCATACTGGCTACCCAGCGTCCATCGGTAGACGTCATTACGGGCATAATCAAGGCCAACTTTCCATCGAGGATATCATTCCAGGTGTCATCCAAGATAGATTCGCGCACCATCCTGGATACTAACGGGGCGGAAAGCCTGCTTGGAGCTGGCGATATGCTTTATTTGAGTCCAGGCACATCGAAGATGCAAAGGGTGCATGGCGCATATATCTCCGAGGCCGAGACCCACAGGATAGTGGATTTTCTAAAGAAGAGCGGTGAAAAACCTGTCTATGATGAAACAATACTGAAGCCGAGGGAAGAGGAAAAGGCCGGCTCGATTGATGACGAGTATGACGAGAAGTATGACGAGGCGGTCGCCATAGTCTGCGATGTCGGAACGGCATCTATCTCCATGATACAAAGACGTATGAGGATAGGATACAACAGGGCGGCAAGGCTTATAGAAAAGATGGAGGAAGAAGGGATAGTCGGTCCTTCCGATGGCACAAGTAAGGGCAGGGAGGTACTGACAAACAGATTATGCTAGTGAAATATTTACAGATGATAGCCGTTGTTGCTATCTTTGGCGCCACAGCGGTCTCAGGGGCGAGCGGTCAGAAGACAGACCTTAAGACGGTTGTGAGCAGGCTGCAGGATAATTATAAAGAGATAAAGGATTATCGCGCCAGTTTTATTCAGGAGGCGAAGATTAAGGGATACCCGAGGCCTCAAATTACATCTGGAGAGGTCTTTTATAAAAAGCCCGGGATGATGAGGTGGAATTATGATAAGCCGGAACCCCAGGAAATTGTAACAGACGGAAAAGTGATCTGGATGTATTCCCCGTCTCTTGATCAGGTCATGAAGGCCGACTTTGCAAAGACAAGTCAGTCTAAGGTGGCCGAGGCATTTCTTTCCGGTATGGGGAATATAAGCGAGGACTTCAATATATCGATAGAAAACGTTAAAGATAAGGAGGGCGACTTAGTCCTCATGCTAACCCCCAAGGATGAAAGAGACCCCCTTAAATCGATTGAACTATCCGTTGACAGGGAGACCTTCTACGTAAGGGAAAGTGTAATGACCGATATATACGGAAATGTTACTACCGTTTCCTTGAATGATTTCAAAGTCAATACGGGCATCAAGAAAAAAATGTTTGACTTTGTGCCGCCTGAAGGGGTTGAAATAATAGCTCCGCCTGCCATGTAATCTGAAAAATACAACGCCAAATTTTTATCAAGGAGGTAATGGAAATGCCATCATTTGACATCGTTTCAAAGGTAGATATGCAAGAGGTTGATAACGCTATCAACCAGGCAAAAAAAGAGATAGCTCAAAGGTATGATTTCAAGGGAACCAAGAGTGAAATAGAGATGAAGGATGATGCGATTATAGTTCTTGCCGATGATGACTATAAGCTTACGGCCGTTATCGATATTATTCAGTCAAAGATGTTAAAGAGAGGCATATCACTTAAATCCCTTGACTACGGCAAGGAAGAACCTGCGTCTATGGGTATGGTCAGGCAGGCGATCACCATAAAACAGGGGATTGCAACCGAGAAAGCCAAAGAGATCAACAAGATCATCAAGGAAACAAAGATGAAGGTACAGTCGCAGATTCAAGGGGATCAGGTCAGGGTGACGGCAAAAAAGATTGATGACCTGCAGGAGGTAATACAGCTATTAAAGGGGAAAGACCTTGATCTTGATCTGCAGGTTATAAATATGAGAAGCTAAGCCGTTGCGGCCCTTTTCTCAAGGGCGCTTATACGGATTAATCGATTTGTTTGAAATATAATTTTAAGGAGAAAAGAATGAGTGAACTTACAGCGGTAATTGACACCAACAAGGGGAATATAAGGCTGAAGCTTTTTGCAGAGCAGACGCCTGTAACGGTTGCAAATTTTGTAAACCTTGCAAAGCGCGATTACTATAAGGAGTTATCCTTTCACAGGGTCTTGGACGATTTTATGATCCAGGGCGGCTGCCCACTCGGAACCGGAACTGGAGGGCCCGGATACAGGTTCGAAGATGAATGTCTTCCTGATTTAAAGCATTCCAAACCGGGTATTTTATCAATGGCAAATGCGGGTCCCGGAACAAGCGGAAGCCAGTTTTTTGTAACTCATGTGCCGACTCCATGGCTCGATGGCAAGCACACAGTTTTCGGCGAGGTGGTAAGTGAAGCCGATATGGATGTGGTAAACTCCATCGCCCAGGGTGATTCCATAAATAATATCACCATAGAGGGGGATAGCAGCGCCCTTATGGACAAGGTAAAGAGCCGTGTCGACGAGTGGAACGCTATTTTGGGTTAGAAAAATTCTGATTTAAGATCAAGGCGCGCTCACTATAGATCGGGTGCGCCTTATTATTAATCGGCGGGCATTGTCCGCAAGCGATATAGAAGAAAAATATGGCAAAAGAAGACTTACCAGACGATTTTGACGAGACGGACCTCCAGGGAGATGAAGGGCGCAAGAGCAAATCCCAGGTAAAACGGGAGATGCTTAAACTTCAGGAGTATGGTGCAAGACTTGTCGAACTTTCCTCTGAACATCTCAGGAAAATAGAGATGCCGGAGGGGCTGAGGAAAGAGGTGCTTCTGGCTAAGAGCCTGAAGAAACCTGCCGCAAAAAGCAGGCAGATCCACCATATAGGCGCCATGATGCGCAATGTAGACCCTGCCCCTATCATAAACGCACTTGATCGTGTTGAAGAATTCAGGCTGGCCGAGGCGAGGGACTTTAAACAGGTGGAGCTTTGGCGTGACGGCCTTATTGACGATAAAGAAGGTGTTTTTGAGGAATTAATAGAAAAGCTTCCAAGTGCAGACAGGCAGCACATTAATCAGCTGGTTAGAAATGCCCGTCATGAAAAGGCGAAGGGTAAACCACCTAAATCTGCAAGGGTATTGTTTCGATATATTATGGAATTAAGTCAGGAAAAAGAAGGGCAGGGGAATGAGGGAGCTTAACGCATTTCAAAGACTATTTAAGGTCTTTTCAGCGGCGCCTCATCGCATGATGTTTTTTGGCGGCGCCGTTCAACTTGTGCTTACTCTAATATTGTGGTCGATTGAACTTGTCGGCAGACATAGCGCGCTATGGAATGAGCCTGACTTTGTTATTCCCGCGACATCTGTGCATATATATTTGATGCTTTACGGTATATTCCCCTTTTTTACATTCGGTTTTTTAATGACAACATATCCAAAATGGATGAACGGTCGCACCGTGCCAGGCGGAAGCTATATCCCTACTTTTTCACTGATGACCCTTGGCGCCTTTCTCTTTTACGTAGGGATTTTTTTTGGAAAAGGGTTTATTGTTGCAGCTCTTATTGTCCATATCCTTGCGTGGGTCAAAGGTTTTTTTGCACTTTTCAGTATCTATAAGTCCGCCTTCGTTGATAGCAGATATCACCCCTTTCACCTGAATGTCACTCTTATATGCGGGACTGCGGGGGAGCTTTTTTTTCTTATCTTCATCCTTTCCGAATACTCATTTTTTTATCGCGCCGCTCTCCATACAGGCTTTTGGCTTTACCTGATGCCTTTGCTCTTTATCGTAAGTCACAGGATGCTCCCTTTATTTTCAAGCGGAGTCATAAGGGCCTATGTTCAACACCGTCCTAACTGGAGTCTTCCTGCCTTGTGGGTCGGTCTTGCGGGCCACGCCCTGCTGGAGCTTGCCGATCTTAAAAGCCTTCTTTTTATCTTCGATATCCCGCTTTTATTCGTGGGACTTTATCATACATGGCTCTGGCAAATTCTTAAAAGCCTTAAGGCCAGGCTTCTTGCCGTACTTCACATATCTCTGCTTTGGTTTTCACTGGGCATGTCGCTATATATCATACAGAGTATATGGCTTCTTGCAAGAGGAGAGCTGATTTTAGGGAGAGGGCCTCTTCACGCTCTTGCAATAGGATTTCTTACAAGTATGGTTGTTGCCATGGGAACGAGGGTGTCACTCGGCCATTCAGGTCGGGACCTTAACATGGGCCTCTTCAGCTGGCTCTGTTTTTTGGGCGTTCAGCTTACTGCGTTCATAAGGATTTGCGCCGAGCTTGAAATGCATAGAGGTTTCTTTCCGATTAACCTCAATGTGGCGGCAGCATTATCATGGCTTTTATTTCTTATACCCTGGGCCTTTCGTTACGGATCGATATATCTAAGGCCGCGCATAGACGGGCAGCCTGGATGATGAAACCGGGACAAGTATATTTTTTAATAATATATTTTTTCTCCCTTCTTTTTTGCCTCTTTTTACCGGTTAATTCTTTCGCTGAGCACAAGGCTGCCCACACCTCCTTTACATTAGAAAATGACCTCTTTACCCCCGATAAGACCGATCGTTATTATACTAGCGGCATGCGGCTGTCCTTCATTTCTTCTACCTTTGATGAATTTAATGATGAGAATAGCTATGGCTGGATGAGGGAGTTCTTTGGCGATATGGATCTGATTAGTGCAGACGGATATAGAAGAGTAGTAGCCAGCGGTGTTGGTCAGATAGTAATTACTCCCGATGACATTACAAAAACTGAAGATCAGCCAGATGATCTTCCCTATGCCGGGTTGTTATACGGTTTTTATTCCATGAACGGACAGCGTGCAGGGCGCGCTGAAACACTTAGTTTCATGTTAGGAGTCATTGGCCCTCTATCAATGGCTGAAGAGAGCCAGAAGTTTCTCCATAAGATAAGCGGAAGCCATGAACCTAAGGGCTGGAGGCATCAGTTAAAGAATGAACTGGCCATCAATTTGAGTTACGATCGGCGCTATCTTCTGACCTCATACAGGCCGGGCAATTATTGGGATATCGATCTCGTTGGTACAGGCGCCCTTTATCTGGGTAACGTAATAACAGGGGCCAATTTAAGTATGGCTGTCGTTCTGGGACGGGAACATAGTTTTAATCCGTTAAGCATTCGCCCTGATATTATAGGACGAGACAGTATTGCTGTTAACGGATCAACAAGGACGGGACCTTTTTTATTAGCCGGCGCTGGGACAGATTACTGGCTGCGCTCCTTTTATTTGGATGGGAATATTTTAGGTGACGGCTCCTCTCTCGACAAAAAGCCGCTTGTCTATAACAGGTTTTTTGGTTTTGGATATAACTGGCTCAGCTTTAGCGCCCATATCGGATGGGTGAAGCATACGCAGCTTTTTGAGGGGCAAAAGAAAGGGATGGAATATGGCAGCATCAATTTTTCGTGGAGTCCTTAGCCTTTCTGCTTCAAAAGCAGGTCGGCTCAGGTTTTCAATTCATGCTTCTTTTTTTAATATGCCTTCATATTTTATCTGGATTGAATAGTTATCGCCAGTTGACAAATCGAGCGAATATTGTATATTTATCCCAGTGCTATTTAATATAAAAAACTAAGCTCATTTCAGGAGGTAGTCGATGTCGGGAGTAACCAGTTATATAGATTTGGGCCTTGTTAATACGAGGGATATGTTTAAAAAAGCTATGGATGGAGGATATGCCATCCCGGCATATAATTTTAATAATATGGAGCAGCTACAGGCGATAGTTATCGGCTGCGTCGAATCAAAGTCGCCAGTTATAATTCAGGTCTCAAGCGGGGCCAGAAAGTATGCAAATCAGACCCTTCTTAAGTATATGGCTATGGGTGCCGTTGAAATGATGAAGGAATTTGGCGCAGCCGTGCCTATAGCGCTTCATCTCGATCATGGTGATACCTTCGACCTTTGCAAGTCATGCATAGATTCAGGTTTTTCTTCCGTTATGATAGACGGCTCTCATCACTCTTTTGAAAAAAATATAGAACTTACTAAAAAAGTGGTTGAATATGCCCACCCGAGGGATGTGACGGTTGAGGGGGAGCTTGGTGTTCTGGCAGGCATTGAGGATGATGTGTCATCTGAGGAAACTCATTATACCAGGCCCGAGCAAGTGGAGGAGTTTGTAAATAAAACAGGTGTCGATTCTCTGGCCATTTCAATAGGTACTTCGCACGGAGCCTTTAAATTTAAACCCGGCCAGGAAGTGCCTCCTTTAAGGTTTGATATATTGGAAGAGTGCGAAAAGAGGTTGCCCGGCTTTCCAATAGTATTGCATGGAGCGTCTTCTGTCGTGCCCGAGTATATTGACATGATAAATGAATTCGGAGGAAAGCTTGAAGGGGCTGTCGGCGTTCCTGAAGAGCAATTAAGAAAGGCTGCAAAGTCGGCGGTTTGTAAAATAAATATTGACAGCGACGGAAGGCTGGCAGTTACGGCAGTAGTCAGAAAGGTCTTTGCTCAAAACCCTTCCGAATTTGATCCCAGGAAATATCTTGGCCCGGCGCGCGAAGAGCTTATAAAGATGATTAAACATAAGAATGAGAATGTGCTTGGTAGTGCGGGTAAGGCCTGAAAAACGCGTATATTAAGGCATTCGCTTTAGTTGCCATATAGAAATAAAAAAGCCTCCGGCAATTGTCGGAGGCTTTTTTTATGTGCGCTCGGCAGGGCGCAATCTCTTGGAGGTGAAAGTCCTCTATAGACCCGGTAAGGGGAACTATTAGCTGAACGGACAGGGCTTCTCTCGTGAGGGAGAGTCTGGAGGGAACCGAAGGCAAAGCACTGACCTGACGTACAGGAA
>JAVVFD010000108.1:0-9144 GCA_032250935.1 bacterium | reverse complement strand
TTACTGGAAACTTTGGAGGAGACTAACTGGAAACACTTCAGGAGATTTGGTGGAAACGATGGAGGAGATTATGCAATATATCGCGTTGTTGCCATCATCCTGTGCCGCTTGGGTTTTTTATGAGTCTAAAAAACTCCTATTTCCAGAAGAAGATAAAATGAAAATCTTACAAGATTGGCCAGACTACTGGAAATGGAGAATCCATTTCAATGTTGCCTTAATGTATTCACTTTTTTTTGCTATTGTAGGTTTATTAGCTTGGGTTTTAGATTTTAAAGTTATGGACTCAACAGGGTTTATTATGCTTGTATCTTCCGTTATCGGCGGGCTAGTCGTTATCATTTCTGTATATATGGCAAGAGTTACACAAGGAGAAATATTGATAAGCGTAAATAGCTCTAATAATTTCAAAAGCAAAATATAGAGCGAGGAAATTTAAAATGGGCAAAAAAGACAAAGTTATAGGAATAAATCCTTCTGTGATTGAACAAATAAAAGAAGATTTAGACAAAAAAGATGGTGTTTGTACTTACGAATTTAATAAAGCTCCACAAATTTTTATAGATAAAGGGCTTATTCATCCTGATGTTGCAGCCAAATGTACAAGCATAACTATTGCTACCTCTGGTTGTGAAGCTTATGGCCGCAATTATATGTTTATTGCCGGTTGTAGAGTTGATTCCGAGAATGGTTCTATTGTAACAGATATAGATCCCATTGTTATGGTTGCAGATTTGGAATCTTGGACTCCTGCGCCGAGTGGTTGTATCAAGTTTCATGGTAACTTTGAAGGCAGAACAGAAAAGGAGCGTATTCCAATGGCAGAATCATTGGATGTTGCGGTCTCTACTTTAAGAAAAAACATTAAAGGATATAAAAAGCCATTCAAAGATGCACCAATACGTTTTACCCATACAATGCACTTCATGGCTAAATATTATAGAAATAAAATAAGCTAGCTCTAACAAACACTGGAGAGGGACTGTTCAAAACGCTGTCGCGTTTTTTTCAGTCCCTCAGTTCGGCCATTCCAGAAACAGCTACGCATGAAGCGCAATAACTAATAATAAAGGAAGGGCATTTTGAAACTAACCGATCAGGAAAAGCAGGATATCATCCGTTTTATGGAAGCGGGCAAACCGCTGCCGGACAAGTACCGCTTTCTGCTCTTTGATGACAAGCGCGAGGTGGAGCTGGTCTGGAACGGCAAAACGGGCGAGGTCTGCAACATTGTGCTGCCCTTTCAGACCATCGAGCAGGTCGACGAGCCGCGCGCCGAGAAGCCGGAGGATACCGCCGCCCAATTCGACCTCTTTGCCACCGACCACAGGGGCCGTCAGCTTAAGGGCTGGAACAACAAGCTGATCCTGTCGTAACCGGAAGCATACACTTGACATTCGGTCTGAATTTGGTATCATAAAAAGACTGGAGGTAAGTCATGAATATCACAAACGACATTAAGCCTGTAACCTATCTCAAATCTCGCGCTGCCGATCTTCTCAAACAGATAAATGAAACTCATCGTCCTGTCATCATTACCCAAAACGGCGAACCCAAGGCTGTGCTCCAAGATCCGCAAAGCTATGAAAACATGCGGAATGCCATCGGAATATTGAAACTCATTTCTCAGGGCGAAAATGACGTCAGACAGGGCAAGACAATGACACAAGATGAGGCATTTGAAAGTATTGAAGAGATGTTACATAAAAAGTGAGTCCCGAATTCAAAACAATTTGGTCAGAGACAGCACGTGCCGATCTGCTTGGTATCATTGAATATATTGCTAAAGACAGTCCGGATAATGCAAAAAAAATACTGAAAAACATAAAAGGCAAAGCATCTAACCTTTACCTGTCTCCCCAACAGGGTCGGGTTGTTCCCGAATTAGAAGAACAAGGAATAACTCAATATCGTGAACTAATCATAAAGCAATGGCGCATAATTTACAGAATCACAGACAATACAGTATTTGTTTTGTCGGTTCTTGACGCAAGACAGAATGTAGAAGACATCTTACTAAATCGGTTAACAAAGTAAAAAACTACGTTTTTTCTCCAGAAGTTGGCGAAGGAAAAGAAATTAGTCGGGGACGGGTTCACGTTTTTTCATGTAGTGGAGGAGCGAGAAATATGAACCAAGAGCCAAAGCGATCAGTCGAAGGAGTTCCGGGGACAAGGAGTTCTGGCCAGGGTCAAAATTGCAAACATGGCAATTGGGTTGATTATGGCCGGAGCAAAAAGATGTTATATCCCTTGAACAGATATGACATCCAAATTTTAATTGTTTTTTAAAGTAAAATGAAATAAGTATATGCAATGAAAAAACTATTCATCATTTTTATTCTGCCGCTCTTTCTCTCTGCCTGCTCCACAAGCTCCACTTCCACAAAGAGCGCTCTGCCAGCTTCACCTATGGATCAATGCCAGCACCAGAAGTCCATATTAGAGAGTTCTTTAATAAGGGCCAACGCTATTGAGATGAGCGCTTTTCTGGAAGAAGAGATGGTTAGAGAGATCATCAGACCTTTATCCGGCGGGTTTGATATAGATACAGAAGGCTGTAGCGGGTATACGGAAGCGATGAGAGATGACATAAAGAGCCTTCTCCTTTCGCGAAGAGATGAATTCGTGAGTTATCTGGTTCGCATATGCGCAACACCTTATGATGATGAACATTATGATGCCAGCGGCATGAGCTACAACCAGGAACAGTATATGGCGGCGGTGGCGGCCCTTGAATATCTTGATGCCTCTGCTGACCAATGCTACAAAAAGAGCCCCAGGCGCACCAAGCGTGGCGGGGCTTTGCCATTCCCCTAGGACAATCCCCCCCTAGAAATTCACCAGGTGGAAGAGGCTGGCATAGTCATCGGACCAGTAGATCGCCCTCCCCTCCTTTGCAGATAAAGACTCCCCCGCCTCTCTCACTTCAGCTTGATCCAGGAAGCGGCGGTTTGCCGTAATGAGTATCCACGTCGCCTCCCATGTTGCCGCCTCCAGCCTTTCCTTCGACCTGACAGCCACCGCCTCCCACCCTATTGCTTCTGCAAGGCCGAGTGCAACGGGCGTAAGGTCGAAGTTGCTGCTCGATATATGGATGGCAAGTATGCCGTCATCCTTTAGGTGACGCCGGTAAAGCTTTGCGCATTCACTAGTTAGAAGATGAAGGGGGACCACATCACCGCTGAAGGCGTCTGAAACGAGAAGGTCGAATTTTTGCGGACCCTTTCCGGCCAGTTCCTTTTCCATCGTAATGCGTGCATCGCCAAGGACGGTTGTAATCTCTGCACGGGAATCGCCCTCATACCAGAACCACTCCCTCGCCAGCCGGTCAACGTCCCCGTTGATCTCATAAAAACGGACCCTGTCTCCCTTTGCTGCATGGGCAGCCATCGTTCCGGCGCCAAGCCCTATCACACCTATATGCAAGGGGTTCCCATCAAGACGGCGGGGATGGTGATTGACGGCCATCCAGACGCCCGTTCCCTCTCCGTAGTAGGCGGTGGGAAGGCCGCGCCATGGCGGATCTTCATAGGCTATCCCGTGGACAATCCGTCCGTGAAGCATCTCTCGCACACGGCCTATGTTGTCATCGACGAAATCGGTGACCTTGAGCACTCCGTAAAAATTGCGCTTCATTACCAGGGCATCATCGATATCATTTGTTATGGCGACCGAGAGATTGATTGAGATAAATCCGGCGGCAAGAAGGGCGCCCCCCCTTTTCGCCAGAGGCCAGATCCTGAGAAAGGAGCTCTTAAAGCAGAATATTGCCAGCATCAAAAACGTGACGGCGGCCAGGAAAAGATGATATTCCCAGTAGGTGGGAAACATAAGCGGGGCGGCAACGGCGACGAATATGCCGCCCGCCGCGCCGCCTGCTGCAATCATGAGAAAGTAAAGAGTCAGGTAGCGTGGCCGAGGCTTTAAGCCGGCAAGCTCGCCGTGGCACACCATTGACCCGGCAAATAGCACGCCTGCATAGAGGGCGGTCTGCCATGGCAGTGAAGCATCGAGGCGGCCCGACAGCTCTCTTGACGCAAGGAGGACCAGAATGAAGAGGAGGGGAAAGCACCACCTCCGCCTGTAAAGGCCGCTCCCCTCAAAGGCGATGATGAAGGTGACGAGGTAGAGGGAGAGAAAAAGTACCCATAAAAAGGGGATGGAGGCCACGTTCTGGCAGGCCTGGTTCGTCGTTGCAAGAAGGAAGGCCGAGGCGGCGGCAGGAAGCAGCAGCCATGCCGCAAGTAGTCTCAAGGATGGCGCCGCCTCTCCTTTTTCACACTCCACTCGGGCAGATGAGCCTGAAGCTTCACCCTCAAGGAGAGGATGGTCTCCCCTTAAAGCGTTCCATGCGCAGAGGCCGCAACATAAAATGAACAGGCCGTATGAACCGGACCATACAAGGGCCTGTGCCTTGCGGGTAAGCATCGGCTCAAGGATGAAGGGGTAGGAGATAAGCCCGGCCAGCGAACCCGCATTGGAGAGGGCAAAAAGCCGGTAGGGGGACTTCCCCTTATGTATCTGGCCGAACCATGCCTGTAGAAGGGGGCCCGTTGTGGCCAGCATGAAATAGGGGCCTCCCACAGTCACCGCAAGCAGCCCTAGTATGCGATATAGGGGATCTTCACTTCCGCCCGGTTTCCATGCCTCGGAAGGTATGATGGGGAGGAGGAAAAGGGTCGAGACGAGTAGCGATAGATGTATCAGGCCCTGAAGGGGGAGTTTTTTGAGGTTTGCCAGCCAGTGCGCATAGGCGTATCCGGCAAGGAGAAGGAGCTGGAAGAAGAGGAGGCAGGCGGTCCAGACAGCGGGCGTGCCGCCAAACCAGGGTAGGATATGCTTCCCTATGAGCGGCTGAACGTCGAAGAGGAGAAATGCACTTAAAAAAATGGTCAGGCCATAGAGTATTATCGTGCCACGCTTTGACCGATCGCCCACAGACTAGCTGACCCTGAAAGTTTTCACTATTTCAGGCGACCGCCGAGGCGCTTGACCCCTTTAGCTTCCTCTCGAGGAAGAAACAGGCAAAGGGGATGACGGAGGCGAAAAGTACCGTGATCCACAAGGTGACCTTCCATTTCTCCATGTGGCTTACAAGCAGCGACATGATGAAATAGATCGACCAGAGTATGCCGTGGATCATCCCCACATCCCAGACGACATCAAAAACCTTTAAGTAATATTTCGCCGGGATGGCCACGCAAAAAAGCGCGATGAGGGACGTCCCTTCAATGATGCTGAGGAGCCTGAACAGCTTGAGCATTTTTGACCCGTCCGCCGCCTCGCCTCCGGAACTCTTTCTCGTCGGCTGCCCATCGGCGGTCCTGAAAATATCTATCTCTTCGCCGCATAATTTGCAAACAGTGCGTCCCTTGACATTGAGCGGGATCTTTTCGTCGGGGTAATGACCGAGGCTTCTGTCACATCTCTTGCAGTAAATCTCCATCTACTCTTTACCCAGCAGCAACGCCGGAAGAATCAACTCCGCCTTGGTGTTGAAATCGAAGCTCACTAGGAGCCAGTCCTTCTCTCCCTTATAGGCGAGGAACCTTGCAAATACGGGACCCCGTTCAAAATCCATGCTGAGTATAATAAATCGCGAGGTAGGGGCGATCTCTTTCGTGGCTATGAGCCGATGCTTCTGATAGCTGCCGTAATATTCCTCTATCTCTTTGAAACTCGCCCCATACTGCAAAGACTCCTTCTCCTTCTTCTCCATGGGACCCCCTTTTATCCAAGCCTTGATGGCAGCCTCCGGCCCGCTTTTCTTATAGGCGGTCAGGCCGCCAAGGATAATTTCGGGTATGGCCTCTTCCGCCGCACCCGCCTGCAAGGCAGGGGAAAACAGTAAAAAAATCAGTATACTAAAAAGAATTATGTTCCTCATCGGCCAGGCGCCTCCCATCTTTTTTCTGACCATAATAAACTACAAATAGAGAGCAGTCAATTGACAGATGGGGGAATGAAGGAAAAGGATTCACCCGGCATCTTTTTCCGCCTTATGAAAAGAGGAAGTCCCATTGACAAAGGAACCCGACGCAAGCACTGAGTGGAAGGAATAGCAGCTTCAGGAAGGGAGGCGACAAAGCCTCCTAGTTCGCACTAAAGACCTGGTCCTTACCGAGGTCCTTGGCCATGTACATAGCGCCGTCTACGAGCTGTATGAACTGATCGGGGGAAGATATCTTATTGCCGTCATACTGGACGACTCCAAAACTGCCCGTAACGGCTTTTCCTTCCAGGAAGTCGAAGGGGTGGTTTCTGACAAGGTGGTGTATCCTTTCTGCCGTCTCTATAGCCCCTTCCTTGCCGGTCTCCGGTAAAAGGATTGCAAACTCCTCTCCTCCATAGCGCGCGGCTATATCACTCTCCCTGATAATCTCCTTTATTATCATGCCTATTTGCCTAAGCACCTCGTCACCCTTGCGGTGACCATAGTTATCATTTACCTTTTTGAAATCATCAAGATCGATGAATATGCATGAAAGGGGCGATCCGTACCGTTTGGCCCTTGCAAACTCATCGTCAAGCCTTTCATAAAAATGGCGGTGGTTGTAAAGACCCGTCAGTCCATCGGTTATAGCCATCTGTTCCAGGTTGAACTGGGCCTTCTTCATAGACTCGAAAAGGACGGCATTTTCAAGGGCATTTGCAGATATATTGGCCATGAGCCTGCAAAGTTTCAAGACTCGGCCGCTTATGCCGCCCACCAGAGGCGAGGCCGTTCTCAGGAAAAAGGTCCCGATTACACTATCCTTTCTTACCATCGGCACGACTACAACTGAATTAAAATCAAGAAATGCGACCGCATCCCTGACCGGCTCCATCATGGGGTCATTTTTCAGATCGTTAATAACTACAACTCCTTTTGTTTCGAGGGCCTTTTTTATCTCGGGATATTTGTCAAGGTCTAAATGTATCTCTTTATCGGCAGGCATATCGCTGCTCGCCTTCACGACAGCTTCATTCTGGCAGTTGATGCTGACGATGGAACACCTTGAGACATCAATAACCTCTGCTATCTTATCAACAATATAATGTAGTATCTTTTTCGGGTTTCTCGATGCCGATATCGTTTCCGAAAGTTCTAAAAGGAGAACAAGGTCCTTCGGCTCCAGTTGTGAATAATAGCCTTTGATCCTCAGGTGGGTTTCTGCCCTGGCCATCACTTCGGGAGGATGCATAGGTTTAACTATGTAGTCATCGGCCCCTGCATTCAGCCCATCTACCGTCTCACCCCTGCCGGTTCTCGAGGTAAGCATGATTACAGGTATATCCCTTGTAACGAAGTTTCCCTTCAGTTCCCTGCAGATCTCTATGCCGTTTTTCCCCGGCATTTCCACATCAAGAATTATCAGGTCGGGTCTTACCTTAGCTATAATCGCCGATGCCTCCTCTCCGTCAGCGGCTGCAAGGACCTCATATTTCTCCTGAAGCGTATCCTTAAGGACCTGCCGGAAAAAAGGTTCATCATCAACAACCAGTATTGTTTGTTTTACGTCCATTAATAAGTCTGTTTTGTTTTTACCACGATTATGTATATCTTTAATTCAAATAGCAATATTTTTCAAGGCATTTATTATTCCTGATCGGATCGTGACGGGACTTAACGGCAGGACACGACATTACAATTCCATCCTCAAGCTTCCCCTCCTGTTCCTGATATATTGCCTAAAGGTCGCCACTTGTCTTAAGGAATCCCTCTCTCGGGCGCCTCCCTTACCGACTTCAACTCCCGACAAACCAGGCGAATATGTAGAATATATCATTCAAGGCATAAGCTCCGACAATTCATGAAAAAAGGATTCGCAGTCCATCACAAGAGGCGTCGTCTGGAGGGAGCCCCTGTTCATAAGCTTTATCACCGCCTCGGGGTTGATATCTACGCAGTAGGTCCTGACAGAGGCTTTTAACATATTTCCAGCAGCAATGGAATGGAGCGCCGTTGCCGCCATGACTGCAGTGCCGACGCCCTCAAGCATCTGCCTCATTCTTTTTTTTGCCTCCTGCGTATCGGTGCAGACTTCGGGAAGGGGGCCGTCGTCCCTTATGGAGCCGGCAAGAAAGATATCCAGCCCCCTGCTGTAGGCGGCATGCATGATCCCTCCCTTGAGGAGTCCTTTGTCTATGGCATTCGATATCCCTCCAACTCCCCGGATGGTGTTTATGGCCCTCAGGTGATGCTGATGCCCGTTATATACAGGGGCGCCGTCTTTCAGGCTTATACCGAGGGAGGTGCCGTAGAGCTCCCTTTCTATGTCATGGGCCGCCACTGCGTTTCCGCCGAAGAGGATGTCGAAAACACCCTGCCTTATAAGCTCAGCCACACTCTCCGATGCGCCGCTGTGCACCACTGCAGGACCTAGTACGAGAAGATTTTTCTCTCCCCTTTCATGGGTTTCCTTGAGTGAATCTGCAAGTTCCAGCAGCGCCTTACGCCTCGGCTTTTCAACGGAAACCTCACTCTTCATGAAGCCGAAAACCTCCCTTCCATCTAGCCCCTTCTCTCTCCTCAATGGCACTACCGTCACACCTTCAGTTCCGACAACAAACCTCTGCCCCTTCTTCGCCTCGCTCATGGGGATGGTGAAGGCCCTTTTAGATTCAGAATCTACCGCTATTCCAAGGTCCATCGCCTCATTTTCCACCCTTATATCCTCGCCGCCAAACCTCACGTAGGTCTCAAGATTAGTCGTTGAATAGAAGCCGTCGGGAAATACCCCATCGCCGGGCGACAGGGCCAGGGCCGCGTTCGTTTCTTCGGGGAAGGTCCCGCCCTGTGCCTTAATCTCTTCCATTATCGCCTCAAGTGAAGCCTGGTCCTCGGCCAGTATACTCACCCTTGCGCTGCTGCCGTCACCACCTTTATGCCCAACTTTCAGGTCAAGAAGTTCGTAGCGCCCCTTTTTTTCAAGAATCCGGTCCAGGACTTTGGAAAGGGTCAACGAATCAAGTATGTGCCCTTCAAAAATAACGGTCTTAACAAACATATAGCCTCCCTCCATATTTGTCATATCGGGCCTTCAGCACAATTGTATCAAGAAAAAATCTTTGCTGTTATATTTTTGCGTAATCTCCTGAAAGTTTCCAGTAAATCTCCTCGGTTGTTTCCAGCTAATCTCTTTTATCGTTTCCAGTAAAT
>JAVVFD010000107.1:0-9153 GCA_032250935.1 bacterium | reverse complement strand
CTTTAATTATCAATTGCAACCATTCTCTTTCCTCAGCAATATCTAAATAGTCATATCTTATGAAGCTGGCCTCCATAGACGTAGGCACAAATACCGTCAGATTACTGATTGCCGATATAGATGAAACTGGCAACATGCGCGACACCCTGGTCAAGAGGGTTATAACCCGCCTTGGGGGAGGCTTTGCCGGCGGATATCTTCATGGCGAATCAAAAAGAAGAACGATGACCGCCCTCATAGATTTTGCCAAAATCATAGCGGAAAATGGCATTTGCAGCATGCGCTGCGCTGCAACCAGTGCAATAAGGGAGGCTGTAGACGGGCAGGCGTTCATCGATGAAATTCGTAGTGAAACCGGGCTTCTTGTGGATGTCATATCAGGTGAGGTCGAGGCATCACTTACCCTTAAAGGGGTGCTCTCCCAGCTCGACAGGGCCGAAAAGACAGCCCTTGTTTTTGATATAGGCGGCGGCAGCACGGAGTATATCCTTGCTGAAAAGGGCGAGGTAAACGCCTTGCAGAGCCTTAATATGGGAGTAGTCTCCCTTACCGAGACCTGTCTTAAGTCCGATCCTCCATCTTCAGCCGATATATCGGCTATAAAGGCAATAGTAGATAATTTCCTCCTTACCTTAAAAAGAGAGTTCCCTTCTCTCGATATGTTAGAGAGAAGATCTGGCTCCATACTGGTTGGAACGGCCGGGACCATTACTACGCTTGCAGCCCTTGATCAGAAGCTTGATATATATGACAGCGGAAAGATCAATAATTACAGGCTGACCAGGGCGGCGCTAAACAGGCTCTTTGACAGTCTGATTGCCAAGACCCACAAAGAAAGGGAGGCCATGCCGGGACTTGAGGAGGGCAGGGCCGACCTGATTATTGTCGGCACTATAATTGTACTTGGAACTATGGAAAATTTCGGCTTCGATGAGATGGTAGTCAGTGACTATGGTCTCCTGGAGGGTTTATTGCTCGACCTGGCCGAAGGTAAGAGGACTTAGTTATGGAAGCTGTAAGGCTGCAAAAAATCCTTGCCGAGGCTGGGGCTGCGTCGAGGCGCGGCGCGGAAAAGCTTATTCTTGACGGAAGGGTGAGCGTAAACGGGCGGGTAACAAGAGAGCTCGGCACGAAGGCCGACCCTTTAAAAGATATTATTAAGCTTGACGGCGAGCCGCTTTCCTCTGCCGAAGAAAAAGTCTACTACGCTCTTAATAAGCCTGTCGGATATGTAACTACCATGAATGATCCTCAGGGCCGTCCGGCGGTGAGCGATCTTATAAGCTCAATAGCAGTTAGAGCCTACCCTGTTGGAAGGCTCGATTACGATTCCTCCGGCATCATCATCATAACAAATGACGGTGAACTGGCGCAGGCCCTTGCCCATCCAAAAAAAGAGATTGATAAATGTTATCGTACAAAGGTTAAGGGCGTCCCGTCAGCTCAGGCGTTAAAAGAGCTGTCAGATGGGGTATTGCTGGATGACGGCATGACGGCTCCTGCAAAAGTCCGTATTATCTGCAAGGAAAACAATGGACAAAAGGGAAAATCCGAAACTTTGCTCGAAATCATCATCTATGAGGGAAGAAACAGGCAGGTGCGAAGGATGTGTAAGGCCGTTGGGCATCCGGTATTGAAGCTGAATAGAACCAGTTTTGGGCCTATTAAACTTTTAGACCTTACGCCTGGTAAGCTGAGGGAGTTAAGCCCCGAGGAACTGGATAGCCTTAAAAGCCTGACGACGTGGAAGGGGTAAGATCATTTAAGGGCTACTATGCTTAAAACTGTTTTTGAGCGCCTTCTGGATTTCTATGGCCCCCAGCACTGGTGGCCTGGAGAGACGCCCTTCGAGGTGATCGTCGGGGCGGTGCTGACCCAGAATACCAACTGGACCAATGTTGAAAAGGCGATAGCAAATCTTAAAAGGGATGCCGTGCTTACGCCTTGGCAAATAAACGGCATTGAAGAAGGAAGACTTGCAGAATTAATCCGTCCTTCCGGTTATTTTAACATCAAGGCAGGTCGCCTTAAATCCTTTATATCTTTTCTCTTTGATAGCTTCGAGGGAGACCTGGATCGCATGTTTGCCCTTGAAATAAAGCCGCTCAGGCACAAGCTTCTGGAAGTAAAAGGCATCGGCCCTGAGACGGCAGACTCCATTCTTCTCTATGCAGGTAACTACCCCATTTTCGTCGTTGATGCATACACTAAAAGGATATTTTCACGCATCGGACTTATTCAGGCAGAGCATACCTATCATCAGGTGCAGGAATTTTTCATGGATAGGCTTGAAAGTGGCGTGCAGCTTTTTAACGAATATCACGCGCTAATTGTGAGGCATGCAAAGGAGCATTGCAGGACGAAACCTCTTTGCAATGGCTGCCCGCTTGTTGATTTGCCCTGTCGCTTTACTGGGATGTAAGGATTGGTTTTCAGGAAAAAATATGTCCATTAATTACCTGCTTCTGCTATCTTACGCACATGATTCCCACATGTATTAATCTGCCGATAACACCGGTTATCCCCGAAATTCAAAAAGCGCTTAACATTCATTCCTATGCCGTGCTAGAGGCGCCCCCCGGCGCTGGAAAGACGACTTTTGTTCCGCAGGCCCTGCTTGATGAGCCGTGGCTTGAGGGCAGGAAAATCATCATGCTTGAACCGCGGAGGTTAGCCACGCGTGCCGCAGCCATGCGTATGGCTGAATTGGTGGGAGAAAAACCGGGGCAGACCATCGGCTACCGGACGAGGATGGATAGCATGGTCGGGCCAGGGACACGAATCGAGGTTGTGACCGAAGGTGTTCTTACGCGCTTTCTTCAGGAGGACCCTTCTCTGGAGGGGATAGGCCTTCTTATATTCGATGAATTTCATGAGCGAAGTATCCATGCCGACCTTGGGCTGGCATTGGCACTTGAAAGTCAGGCCGTTTTGCGTGATGATCTTAAGATTCTCATTATGTCGGCTACCCTCGATGGGAAATCTCTTGCATGCCTTTTGGGCAATGCCCCTGTCATTACAAGCAGGGGAAGGAGCTTTCCAGTTGATACCCGCTACGAGCCGGTATCGGGTTTTAGGGGGGAGGCGATGAATGCTTATAGCGTCATTTCAAAAGTAATTACTAAGATAAGGCAGGTAATAAAGGAAGAAGATGGCGATATCCTCGTATTCCTGCCCGGGGCCAGCGAGATAAGGCGTGTTGATAAAGAGCTCAAAATATCAGGTATGGCAGAGGATATCCTCATATATCCTCTCTATGCAAACCTAAGTAAAAGCGAGCAGGATGATGCCATTTCACCTTCTGCTAAAAATAAGAGAAAGATAGTACTGGCCACTTCCATTGCCGAGACGAGTCTGACCATAGAAGGCGTTCGGATTGTAATCGACAGCGGCCTCATGCGGGTCTCAAGGTTTTCACCTGTAAGCGGTATGTCTCGCCTTGAGACTGCCGAGGTGAGTCGCGCAGCGGCAGATCAAAGAAGGGGGCGTGCCGGCCGTCTGGAGGATGGGGTCTGTTATCGACTCTGGTCGAAGACGAAAATACTGAAAGCCCACAGCAGCCCTGAGATCATTGAGGCCGATTTAAGCTCCCTGGCTCTGGAGCTTGCTCTTTGGGGAGAGAAAGAGCCGACTCGCTTAAGGTGGCTTGATGTGCCTCCAAAATCTTCCATGGCTCATGCCGGTGAACTGCTTAAGCTACTTGAAGCTATTGATGATGAGGGGATCATTACAGCTTACGGCAAAAAAATGGCCAGGTTGCCGCTGCACCCCCGATTTGCCCATATGGTTTTAAAAGGCAAGGAGCTTGGTCTTGCACCCCTCGCCTGCGATATCGCGGCAATTTTGAGTGAAAAAGATATGCTCCGGTATGAACGGGGCCATAGCGATGCTGATCTTAGGCTTAGGGTAGACCTTTTAAGGAATAGCAGGCATTTAACTCCCCCCGGCATGATTCTGGACCTGGGAGTCCTAAGGCGCATCAAACAGCTGGCTGATCAACTCAGGAAAAAGCTGGGCACAGGCAGTATAAATGCTGATTCTAATCAATCAGGTCTTCTTCTTGCCTTTGCCTATCCTGACAGGATTGCAAAAAAAGAGCGGGCAGTCCTGGAAATTATCACTTGGCGGGTGGAAAGGGCGCGCACCTGGACCAGTATGAGTCACTGGCCAGAAATACATACCTTGCTGTCTCCAAGCTTAGCGGTGAAGTAAAGGATTCACGCATCTTTCTGGCTGCCCCGATTACCCTTGAAGAGATTGAGATGCACTTCGGTCATTTAATTACAAAAGAAGATTCAATAAGGTGGGAGAGCTCCAGTCAGTCCGTTGTTGCAAGAAGGGAGAGGCACCTTGGCAGCATGATTCTCAGTGATGGACCAATCTCAGACCCTGATGAGAGCCTGATTTTAGAAGCGCTGATAAAAGGTGTCGGGCAGGCTGGAATTGGCTCTCTTCCCTGGAATAAAAAAAGCAGGATATTTCAAAGCAGAGTCAACTTCCTGCATAAAACAATATCTAACTTTCCTGATTTTTCCGATGATTTCCTGTTGGAAAATCTAGCAGGCTGGTTGGCCCCATGGCTGGATAAGATGATTCGGCTTGATCATCTAAAGCGTCTGGATTTAAGGATGATTCTTTCAGCAATGCTAAGTTATGAAGAGTTGCAACTCCTGGACAAGGAGGCGCCTACGCATATCATGGTTCCAAGTGGTTCAAGAATACCTGTCGATTATGAAGACCCGGGCAGGCCTTTGCTGGCGGTTCGCCTGCAGGAGATGTTTGGTCTCCTTAAGACCCCCTGTGTTGCAAGCGGAAGGGTCAAGTTAAAGCTCCATCTCCTATCGCCCGCAAGCAGGCATATACAGGTAACTGAAGATCTGGCAGTTTTTTGGAAAAAGACTTACTTTGATGTGAAAAAGGATCTGAAGGGACGTTACCCGAAGCATTACTGGCCTGATAACCTTCTGGATGCGATGCCGACAAAGAGGATAAAGAAAATTAAAAATTAAAGGACAGTAAATTATGGCGATCAAAGCGACAATATATAAGGCAAATATTCATATTGCGGATATGGATCGAGGGCATTATGAGGAATTAAATCTAACCATTGCCAGACACCCTTCGGAAACAGATGAGAGGATGATGGTTCGCATCTTTGCCTTTGCTCTGCACTCTGCAGAAGGCCTGAAATTTACCGAAGGAATAGCTGCCAAAGAGGACGAGCCTGATATCTGGCTAAAAAACCTGACGGGGGATATAGACCTATGGATAGATGTGGGACTGCCTGACGAGAAAAAAATTAAAAAGGCATGTAGTATCTCAGAAAAGGTCTATCTCTATCCCTATGGCGGACGCCCTGTTCAGGCCTGGTGGCAAACCATTTCCGCAAGATTGTCAAAACACAAAAACCTGAATGTCGTAGTGCTGCCGCAAGAAACCACAAAGGGATTGGCTGCCATCGCTAAAAGAACGATGACTCTGCATTTTAATGTTCAGGATGGACAGATCTGGATAGGGGATTCAGAAAACAACATTCTTGTAGAGCAGGAAATAGTGTTTGGAGGGGCTTGATTTTAAAGATCTTTACTCAATCGTAGAAAGAGTAGATAGCAATATCCCGAGAAAAAGCTTGCCTGGATTTCAAGTTTAGTGTATAAAGGTTAGTTCTGCTCCTTGCTCCGGACGATTCGGATCCGGGGCTGAATGAAACCGTAAGGAGGTATAAAATGAGATGTTATGAAGTGGTATTGATTACCAGCCCGGAAATTGCAGATGAAGGGCACAAGGATCTTCTCGAAAAAGTCGAGGGGATTCTGAAGAAGAAAAGAAAGAAGGCGGAAAAAGGTGAGTTGCTTAACGTTAAGAATTGGGGCGTGAGGAGACTTTCTGCTCCTATCAACAAGGTTGAAAAGGGGCGCTATGATCTTCTGACCATGAAGTGTCTTCCCGACACCCTTAGTGAGGTAGAAAGGAACTTTAGGTTTGCTGATGATGTTCTGAGATATCAGACTATCAGGCTAAACGAAGAGCCTGTCTTTGAAGAGCCAAAGGAAGAAAAAGTGGAAGAAACGGTAGAGGATGTTAAGGTAGCTGAGCCTACAGTTGAGAGTGAAAGTTCTAACGTTGCCGAGGCGCAGCAGTAATCAGGAGGATTTAATGTCAGAAGAACAGACTAAGACAACTGAAACCAGACCGGCAGCCAGCCCTACAAGCAGACCATCCGGTGGATATGCCGGAAGCAGGCCAAGTAGCCCAAGTAGCCCAAGTAGCCCAAGACCTGGCGGCGGCAGGCCAGGTGGCGCAAGACCAACTGGTGGTAGAAAGTTTTATGCAAGAAGAAAGTTTTGCAAGTTTTGTGGAGATGAAAAACATAAGATTGATTATAAAGATTCTGATGCATTGCGCCAGTTTATAACTGAAAGAGGGAAGATTATGCCGAGGAGAATTTCCGGTGTTTGCGCTCCTCATCAAAGAAAACTGTCAAGTGCAATAAAGAGAGCAAGGAATCTCGCTCTTCTTCCTCTTTGCGCTGAACATCACTAGCGTTAGGGATCTTGATGGAGGTTGAGGCTCCAGCTGTAAGGCCTCTAAGGGGGCAGGTTTTCACTTACCTGTTTAATCTGGCCCTTTCGGTGATGCTTTTTCAGTCTGTAATTTTCAGTCTTTTTACTCCCTTGCCTCAGATGTTCTGTTATCTTAGGCTGGGTAGATGGGCTGGGCTCTCAATCCCCCTTATTGTCTTTGCTTTGTTCTCATTAGCTGGTACGGGGGCTGGATTTAGTTATCTTCTCCAGTTTGCTCTGCCTGGGGTTTTGCTCTCTGAGACTATTCGGCGGGGATATAGCATAGAAAGGGCTTTTTTTATTTCAGTTGCAACTGTGCTTGTCTTTTCTCTTGGTTCTTTGGCTTTTGTTGCATCCGGGAAAGGGCTCTCTTCCAGAGACATGGTCGCTGGTTTTGTGGAAAAGGTTCTGGAAGAGACAATAGCTTATAATGAGAAGGCCCTTGGTTCCAAGGAGCAGGTTAGAGAGTTTAAAAAAGCGGCTCCCATCGTGGTTGAGATGGTATCAAGCTTGTATTACTCACTTGCCGCAATAGCGCTTATGTTTACGCTCTGGCTGAATGTGGTGGGACTGTCAAGGCTTGCACGGTCATCAGGTTTGGTTCCGCCTTTTGGTGGTTCATTATCGAAATGGAAGGCGCCGGAACATCTTGTGTGGGGAGCGGTGGCGGGCGGAGTTGCCCTTCTTTCAGGCCATGAATTGGCAGGGCGGCTTGGCATTAATCTGCTTTTGATTTTGTTTGTGATATATTTTTTTCAGGGCATGGCGATTATCTCTTATATGCTGAAAAAAAGAGAGGTCTCGGTTTTTTTGAAGGGGGCCGCATATATACTTGCAGTATGGTATTTTAGTATAATTATTGCGCTTGTCGGCCTTTTTGATCTTTGGGTGGATTTCAGGAAACTATCTCCTGCCAAGGAAGAAAGCAGATAGGCGATTACAATTTTGATAACAGCTTTATTGGAAGCAATTTAATTTGAACTGGTTTTTAGCAGCAAGGAGGATCTTATGAGCAGTATGAATGTAATTTTAAAGACGGATGTTTTAAATCTCGGAGCCGTTGGTGATGTAGTAAGGGTGAAAGGCGGTTATGGCAGAAACTTTCTTATACCACAGGGCAAGGCGCTTCTTGCCGACTCAAGAAATGTGAAAGTTGTGGAACATGCGAAATTTCTGGCGCAGCATGCAGTTGAAAAAGTGAGAAAGGCTGCTGAGGAAGTTGGTGATAAGCTCAAAGAGGTGTCACTTAGCATTACCTTGAAGGTGGGGGAAGACGACAAGGTCTTTGGTTCCGTTACCTCTATGGATATTGAAAATTCACTTAAGGGTGAAGGGTTTGAGATCGATCGCAGGAAGATACAGCTTGAAAAACCTATCAAGGAACTCGGTGATTTTGAAATACCGGTGAAGTTACACAAAGACGTTGGCGTAAACGTTAAACTACAGGTAATCAAGGAATAGATTTTAGGGGCCTTTATTAAATAACCATTTCATTACTGCCCCTTATGCCAACCATGATCTTTTGATGTTACGGTTGTTTTTGAACAACGGCTTAGTTAATAACTCCACAGCCAGTTTTTGAAAGTCAAGGAGCCGCTGTCCTTTAAAAGGGTGGCGGCTCTTTATCGTTTTTAATCATCTATATAGATTTCTTTTCCTGTTCCTTTTTGAAGGTGATTTCACGGCGCGATGTCAAAAAAAACTATCAATCCAGAAAATCTCTATGTTGTTCTTTCCGAGCCGAAGGGGCCTATGAATGTCGGCTCTGTAGCCAGGGCGATGAATAATATGGGACTTAAGAGGCTTGCCCTTGTTAACCCTTGCGATTATAAATCTGAGGAGGCTCGAAAAATGGCATCCGGATGTAATGATACCTTGCTTGGAGCATCGGTGTACGAAAGAACGAAAGATGCGGTGGCCAAGGCGGGTTTTGTTGTCGGGATGACATGCAGGACGGGAAAGCAAAGGCAAAATATCTTAAGTCCTGAGCAGCTAGCCATAAGGCTTATCGATGTAGCCCCGAAAAACAAGGTGGCTCTCCTCTTTGGTACTGAAAGGACGGGTCTTACAAATGATGAGATTGCTCTTTGTGATACGCTTGTTTCTATCCCTAGTTCAGCTTTGAATCCATCTCTTAATCTGGCGCAGGCAGTTCTTCTGATATGTTACGAAATATTTAAGCTTTCCGAGGAGGGGGCTGTTTCGAAAAAGGAGGAGGCAGAGCTTGCAACATCCGGCGAAATTGAGCAGATGTATGGACATATGGAGGATCTCTTTAGCCGTATAGGCTATCTCGACCCGCAAAATCCCAATCACATTATGATGGCTATAAGGAATATATTCGCAAGGGCGGCCCTTGATTCCAGAGATGTGAAGATATTAAGGGGGATGATCGGCAAGATTGACTGCTACAGAAGATGGGTTGAGAGCGGTAAATCTAAGAAGAAAAAGGAATAGCTTGCTTTTAATTGATAACTTTTCTGAATGTATGCCGGTTTTTTTTTAAAAAAGTTGACAATATTTTAATATCTGATATATATTACTTCGTTCGACTTTTTGTAGGAGGCTTGACCCTGATGGGGCTAAAAAA
>JAVVFD010000106.1:0-9295 GCA_032250935.1 bacterium | reverse complement strand
AGAGGTTAGAGGCTGAGAGGTTAGAGGCTGAGAGGTTAGAGGCTGAGAGGTTAGAGGCTGAGAGGTTAGAGGCTGAGCAGAAGACTTCACAGATAGCGGCTACAGGCGGAATTATAGAAGAAGTCACAGAAGCAGTTATAGAAGGATTTGTGCTGGGTAAGGCTGCGACGGGAACAGCAGCAATGGGAACGACTGCACAGGAAGCAGCTTTAAAACCTGAGGTCAAGAGAAAGATAGTTAAAGAAGAGCTTGTGCCTGACTTAAGTGCGGATAGTCTTAACAAGGAAGGGGTCAACCTTGTAAAATCCGGGGGTATGGAAGAGGCTGTTTTGAAATTTACTGAGGCACTTGAACTGGACCCTTCGCATATAGGAGCAAGGTTCAACCTTGCCTTTACCTATCAGCGGATGGAGCGACTGGAAGAGGCTGAAAGTGAGTATAGTAAGCTGCTTGAGATAGAAGACCTTGCAAGGGCCCATCTTATGCTAGGCCTTCTTTATAAGGAAGAAGGTAAAGACAGTAATGCAATAAATGAATTTGAGATTGTATTAAGAAAAGAACCTTACAATCAGGTTGCTGCGACAGAGCTTAAGTCCCTTAGGAGCAATGTTAAAACTGAAAAGGCTGCACATGAAAAGATTGCAGAAACTGCTGAGAAGAGAAAGGTAGTTAAAGAAGAGACTGTGCAGGAAAAGTATAGTCTTGCTGGATTGATCGGCATGTCTGAAATTTCGGTCTTGGCTGATGTGGAGGGGCACTTTACAAACAGCATGGCCAAAAATCAAATACTGGAAGGGGAGTTTGCCATCCAGGTTGATGAGACAGGCCTTTTGGAGTCAATCCGTACCGGTCGAAGTTTTAATCGTGAAAGCCGGGCGGCTCTGGCGCGTATAGAGCAGGCAAAGGCGCAGACTGACCAGGCTAAGGCTCTTTTGCTTCCTTCCGTTTCAGTGCGGGCCAGTCACGGTGAAGAAACATCTGAGCCTTCGGTTGTACCAGACGCCAATAATAATCTTGTCTCTGATACGCACATGCGTACCGATGCTTCGCTCACAATAACCCAGCCATTATATAACCTACCAACTTTTCTGGACTGGCGTCGTCGTCAGGCAAGAGAACAGGCGCGAAGGGAGAGTTATCGGGTGAGTGACGGCGATGCCTACATCTCAACGGTCGATACATATCTTTCTTTGGTGTCCAGTCGTCTGCAGGCAGATGTGATGCGTGACTTTGCAGCGAAACTTGCGGACCTGCTTAGCTATATAGAAAAACGAGCCGCAGCCGGAGCAGCCAGCGTTTCTGATATGTCCCGAGTACGTGCCCGCAGCCAGCAGGCTTTGTCATCCAGATTGGAACATGAGTCCGCTCATGCAGCTGCGGGGACGGAATTTGTTCGCTTGACAAACATCGTACCTCAGAAGGTTCGACTGCCGAAACTTGAGGATATTGGACATTCCTTCCTGCCGGAATCTTTTGATATGTCTGTTACCACAGCGATGCAATCCAATCCTGAAATTGCGACACTTGTGTCTGAGCTTAAAGCCGAAAAAATTTCCAAGGCGGCTGCGGAAGGACGATATCTGCCGACTGTTGAAGCGGAATATACAGACACCTATTCCGATCATGCTGGAGGAAGTGATGACAGCCAGAGAGATAAGCGTCTTATGCTGGTGATGAACTGGAAACTGTTAAGTGGCGGAAAAGATTACAAGTACAATGTTGAACGCATAGCTCGATATAAAGAGTTGGAGTACCGCCTCGACGATGAGCGTCGCCGAGTGGTTCAGGCCCTGGCAGCCAATTATGCAGAACTTGCTACGACAGGTGAGCGTATCGCTGCAGGGTATGAGGAATTGGAGTCACTATCGATTGCGGTAGAGGCCATGTCAAAACGGATGCTTTCCGGGGATCAGTCTTTGCTTGACCTGCTTACTGTTTACGATAATTATTATAAGCTTCGTTCCCGTTTAATAGGGTTGCATATTCTTGAGATGAATACGGCGGCCCAGCTGATTCGATTAACTCTTGGCGCCCCATGGTCGGCAGCCGGACAAACCCCGACTTCGGCAGTATCAAGTAACCCAGACGAAGGAGCTTCGCTTGGGGGCGGCTGATATGGCCATGCATTACAAGAAATTAGAGAGGACGACTGCACCGCTAAGGTTGCACCATAACCTCATTAACAGGTAAAGCAAGTCAATAGTAAAAATTGCCTAAACGTGGAGAATAAATATGGAATCTGGTGGCGACAATAACGACGGATCGGATATTTTTTGGCCTGGTTATGTAGATGCTACGACCAATCTGATACTTAACCTTCTCTTCCTGTTGACGATATTGATCGTCGCTGTGTTCATGTTCGCCCTCGAGCTGGGGCGCTCCAGTAAAATTCATGTAGAAAATCCGCCTATTGTTGCCACCAAGCCGGCCGAGGAAGTTCTTTTCAAGCCGATAGCGGATATTGATGAAACTATATCCGTCAAGCCGCCTCTTACCTCCACCGAAGAAGTTGATGAAGTCCTTTCCGAGTCAACAAGTGATGTCGTCAAAGAAAATGTTGTGTTAAAGCGCGAAATACAGCGTTTAAATGAGATGCTTGCTATGCGGGATTCCCCAAAAGTCCATACTGGTGGATTGGAAAAAACATCCGATGCAACCCTCAGTTTACCAAAACCGATTGAAGGACTCGATAAAACGCATGCTGATGATTTTGAGATCACTGTGAGTTTCAAGGATGAAGCTATTTCACTTACACCGGAAGAGCGGGAACAGCTGATCGAAACTTTGAAGCCTGTCGTAAAAAGAGGGAAATCAAACATTTACGTCGAAGTCCCTGCCGGCTTTTCCGAGGCTAAACGTCTGGGTTTCTATCGGGCCATGGCTGTGCGGAATTTGCTGATTGAAATGAAGATGCCTAAGGAAAGCATTAATGTTTCGGTAGTTGAAGGAAAAGATAAAGCGAATGCCTCAAATGTCATGGTCAGGTAGCCTTTATGGGGACTAAAGGACTTTCCATGTATAGTGGGGTAAGAAAGTTCTTTTCAGACTTATCACCTCATCGCAGCTTTGTTTTATTGTTGGTATTTAGCAGTATAAGTATATTGTTGTGGGCCGGTATTGCCGAAGTAGATGTTATCGTACGTACAGAGGGACAGCTTATTCCTGCCGGCAAGTCGCAAATAGTGCAACATCTTGAAGGGGGAATTATTGAGAAAATACTGGTTCAGGAAGGTGAGGTAGTTACGGCCGGACAACCTTTAATGGAGCTGTCAGATGTACAAAGCCGCTCAAGTCTGGCACAGGAACAATCAAAGCTTGATGCCTTGCGGGGGCGCGAGGCCCGGTTACTTGCCGAGTTGAAGGGGTATAATGAGATTGACTTTCCGAAGGAACTGAAAGACCCCGATGTGATTCATGTGGAAACCGCCGCATGGCAGGCCCGCCGCAGCCAACTTGCCGAAGAGGTTAAGGTCTTGCAGTCCCTTAGTGTGCAGAAGAAGAGCGAACTTGCAGAAGTTAATTCAAAGCAGAAGAATCTGCTTGCAGAGTTGGTCCTGGCCAAAAAAAAGCATAATGTTATCGAGGGATTGCGGAAAAATAACGCAGCCTCTGAATTGGAAGTGCTCGATAGTCAGGTGCGAATACAGCAGCTCAAATCGGAAATAGACGAAGCAACAAATACTGTGCCGCGCCTGGAGGCTGCTCAGTCAGAAGCTGAGTCACGGGTGAAAGAAGCCAGTGCCCGTTTCCGCGCTGAAGCGTCTGCGGCGCTAACGCAAGTGCGTGAGGAACTTGAAACATTGAGTCGTGGAATAGGCACCAGTGTTGACAGGCTGGCTCGTAATATTGTAAGAAGTCCCGTTGCGGGTCTCATCAATAAGTTGAATATCACAACCATTGGCGCTGTAGTGCGGCCCAGCGAGATATTGCTGGAAATTACTCCAAGCGATCAGCGTATTGTTATTGAGACCCGTTCAAACCCCGATGACCGTGCCCATCTGCGCCGGGGCTTGCCGGCTCGTGTGCGTGTCGGGGCATATGATTATGCAACCTATGGTACTTTTGAAGGGCACGTAACCGATGTGAGCGCCGATACGCTGACTGACGAGAGAGGTATCCGTTATTATCGTGTCAATGTCGAAGTTGATGTATCAACTCTCACATCACGTGTTCGTCAACCTGGTGTGCTGATGCCCGGCATGGCTGCAAGTGCAGACATTTCAGTTGGCAAGAGGACAATTCTGTCATATATCCTTTCTCCTTTGATGAAGTTTCGTGACGGGGCGTTCCGCGCCAATTAAGTTTTTATTTTCAAATTTTTATGCAGTATAATCATTTCAATGTGGACAAATACAATTTAAAGAGAGGAATTTATGCTTAAACAACTCAAAATTTACTACATTTTTGTATCAATGCCTTTTATAGCGCTGCTTTTTGGCGCTGCAATTTTCTCTGGTGCGATTAAATCGACTATAACCAGCAACCCCCACCCGCAAATTAACTACACCATATTTTTTATAATTCTGAGCGGTGGAGCAATTATCCTGTTCAATGCCCGTCTTTTAATGCGAGAAGCTAAAGCGCTGGCGGAGTTTTCCAAAGCCATACACGCTAAAACCGATTTGGCTGCCCTTCAGGAAATGGCCGAGAGCTATGTCGGCGATATTGCATGTTTGCTGCAAATGGTTGCCTCATCGGGGGGGCGCTCAATTTCCCACCAGGAACAGATCGCCCTTGAGCATGAACTGACAAACGTAAATTCTCGTCTCAATCGTAGAAATTCCTTGCCGCAATATCTGACCGGCCTCTTGGTCGGTATGGGTCTGCTTGGAACCTTTATCGGTCTGCTCGCGACCCTTGGCGACATTACAGCCCTGATAAGCAGCTTTGCCGATCTCGATATGAGCAAGGCAGACCCTATCGCCGTGTTCCGTAATATGATCGAGAAGATGAAGGCCCCCATGTCGTCAATGGCTATTGCTTTCTCGGCCTCCATGTTCGGTCTGCTGGGCTCAATAATTCTTGGCTTGATGATGGTTGGAATACGCAGGCTGCAGGGTGACATTTTTTCAGTGCTCACCTCGGAAATCGCCAGACATATAGAAATCGCCCTTTCATTTGAAAGCGTTTATTTCGGAGGTGGGGAACTGTCAAAAGGAGAGGCGGGCGGTGATCTCACCTCCAGGATTCTCCTTCGAATAGAAGAAAGGTTGGCAGAAGCGGCTAGATCGCGACAGCGAGCTCTCTCGTCCGAAATAGATGATTTTAAGAAGCAACGCGCAGACATGCTTCGGGCACTTACTGAACAGACCGAAGCCAACAATAACTTTAGAAGCGAGTTGCAGCAACTTACCGGTCAACTCGGCGCTATTTTTAACAGCATGGAAAAGGGTGGCGATGAAATGTCTACACAGCTTTCAGAATTGGCAGTTAGTCTTGAAGGCGATGCGAGGGAAACACATAAACTGCTTGCCATGCAGGTAGATGAACAGAAAGGTTTAAAGGCTGCGCTCGATTCATACAAAAACGAGCCTGAAAACAACGCCAGTAGTGAACTGCAAAAGCTTGGTGTGCAGTTTGCCGGGATTTTCAATAACCTGGAAAAGGATAAGGCTGAAATAGCTACCAGGCTTACCGAGTTGACCGTTAATATGGCCGGAGATGCAAAGGAAACTCATCAACTGCTTGCCAGGCAGTTGGATGAGCAGAAAGGATTGAAAGAGACTCTTGATTCGTACAAGATCGAGGAAAGATTAAACGAGGCTGTACGTTTGCAGCAGCGAGCGCTCTCGTCTGAAATCGATGACTTTAAGAAACAGCGTGACGATATGCTTCGAGCAATTACAGGACAGACAGAGGCAAGCAATAACTTCCGCAGTGAGTTGCAGCAGCTCGGCATAAGGCTTGCGGATATCTTTGATACCCTGGAAAAAGGGAATGATGAAATATCTGCCCAGCTTACCGAATTGACAGTTCATTCGTCTGCCGACGCAAAGGAGCTGCATGTGCTACTTAACACTGCGAGCAATAACGTTCGCAGCGAGTTACAGCAACTTGGAAGTCAACTCGCCGCAATCTCAAATGTTATGGAGAAGGAATAACTTTTTTATTAAGAAATTTTTTCACTCCAAAACGCCAAATGGCGATATGGGTAATGGGGTGATATTATTTTTTTTGAAGAAACGCTTCCCGGTTAGTTGTTTGGGAAAACATGCAAAAGCATGTATTTGCGGTCTAAATGGTTGAGGATGGCCTGTAAATTGCATCATAATGCTAGACTGGAATTCCAGTAATTTAGGAGTATGGGAGAGGGTTTTACTCTCTTGTTTTGAGTTGTAGGGGAGTTGGCATAGGGGGCTATTATTATGGCGGATAATACTGACGGCGAAAAAGGAAATAAGGCACAAGAAGGGGCTGCTTTTGGGACTGGCACTGGTCAGCATATAGAGCCTGCAATTATCTCCCCTGACGGTACAATTACCGTTCCAGGGTCCGGAGCAAATCTCGAATCAGTTGATGTGGCTGATGTCGATTTGGTGCTCGGCTTTTCCGGCGGAATATTTGTCGTAATACCAAATGGCGCCCTTGACGCCATAAGTGATTCTGTCCACCCCGTTGTTTTCGCAGGCGATAAGGGCGCTGAGAACAAGAGCACTCTGGGTGAACTTTTCAAAAACGTTGGTGTCACCGATATTGCTGAGTCCGGCAGTTTAAGACTGAAGACGGATAAGGTCGAGACCAAAAAAACGGGGGTAGATGAGCCCGAAGTAATTGTAGAAATTGTTGAAGCGGCAGAGGTGGTCAAGAAGGAAGGTAAAGGGGGTGGCAAGGGGCCTGGCAAGGGACCTGGAATGGGCCTTACAGACCCCGCTGAGCTTATAGATCCCGAAGTTGAAGAGATACAGCCTCCAATCACGCCACGTCCACCGGACTATCAAGCCGGCAAGCCACCACCACCCACCGGCCCGACTATAGAACTTGATCCCAATATTACCGCCGACGATATTATCGATGCCGCCGAGGCTGGCGGTCCCGTAACGATTGAGGGAAACGTTGGACGTGATGCCAAGGCAGGTGACACGGTTGAGTTGACCTTGAGTGACGGTAATTCCGTTGTAACCAATACGGGTCTGGTTTTTGACGATGGAGTTAATGGATTAAGGTTCAGCATTGTTGTTGATGGTAGTAACCTGGTAGGAGATGATGACTGGACTATAGAAGCCAGAGTCACCACCTACGATGGGGCTGGAAACTCCTATGAAGCCACCGATACTGAGACATACACTGTTACCGGTCCATGGATCAGGCTAGATACCAACATCACCGCCGACGATATTATCAGCATCGCCGAAGAGGCCGGCAACGTAACGATCACCGGTGGGGTAGGTGGCGACGCCCAGGTAGGAGATACGGTTACCCTGATGGTGAACGGTGTTGACTCCACCGGCCTGGTTTTTGACGATGGGGCAAACGGACTTAGATTCAGCATTGACGTTGCCGGCGGCGACCTCGTAGCCGATAGCGATACAACAATTGATGCCAGCATAACCACGGCTTCAGGTACAGCTACAGACACGGAAGGATACTCCATCGCGACATCCGGCGTAGCGCTGACCAACGACAGTTTTGGCGTAGGCACGATCGGCACCGATAGCGACCTTATTACCAATGACGGCAGCCTCACATTGACCGGTATCTCGGCAGGTGCAACTGTGGAATACCGTGTCGATAAGGATGGCGGAGGCTTTAGCGCCTGGAGCACCACTTATACCCCTCCGGCCACCGACGGCACTGAGGACGGTGACTATACAGTTGAAGTCCAGCAGACCCTGGCCGGCAACACCAGCAGTGTCGGCAGCCTGACCTTCACCCACGACAGCAGCGCTCCAACTGCTCCGGGTGTGGCGCTGGCCAACGACAGTTTTGGAGTAGGTACGACCGGCACAAACAGCGACCTTCTTACCAATGACGACACCCTTACATTGACCGGTATTGAGGCCGATGCCATCGTGGAATACTCCATCGATGGTGGAGCAACCTGGGCCTCAAGCTTCACCTCAGTTGAAGGTCCTAATACCGTCGAAGTCCGTCAAACCGATATAGCCGGCAACACCAGCAATGTTGCTAGCCTGACTTTCGATCTAGACACCACGGCACCTGTGCCGACAATCAACCTTGACGGCAATATCACCGCCAACAGCGACAACATAATTAATATTGTCGAAGCTGGTGGCGACATTACAATCACCGGCACCGTTGGCGGCGATGCCAAAGCAGGCGACATTGTCAGTCTGTCATTCAATAACGCTAACTTCACAGGAACCTACACCGGGCTGGTTGAGGTTGATAATGTCTCTTTCAGTATTGATGTTCCAGGTTCCGCCCTTGTCAACGACGGCGACCTTACAATTGATGCCAGCGTTACCACCTATGATGCAGCTGGCAATACCGGCACGGGCACCAGCACTGAAGGCTATTCTGTTGACATAGTTGCCCCTACGGCTACGATCGTAGTGGACGATACGGCCCTTAAGATAGGGGATACGGCGAATGTAACCATTACCTTCAACGAGGCGGTAAGCGGCTTGACGAATGGCGACTTGAGTATTGCCAACGGTACCCTAAGCGCTGTCAGCTCGGCAGACGGCGGCATAACCTGGACAGCCACGCTGACGCCGGATGCTCCCGTAGAAGATGCTACCAATATTATTACCCTTGCCGATGCAAGTATTGCAGATCTGGCAGGCAACACAAATACTGGCACTACCGACTCCAATAACTACGCCATAGATACACTGCGGCCAACAGCGACGATAGTAGTAGCCGACAATGCCCTTGCCGCCGGTGAGACTTCGCTGGTGACCATTACCTTCAGCGAGGCGGTAACCAGTTTTGATAATACTGATTTGAGCGTTGCCAATGGCACCCTAAGTGCTGTCAGCTCGGCAGACGGTGGCATAACCTGGACAGCTACATTGACTCCGACAGCTGACCTGGAAGATACGACAAATATCATCACCCTGGCCGATGCAAGTATTACAGACCTGGCTGGCAATACCAATACAGGTACGACAGATTCCAATAACTATGCAATTGATACGCTAAGACCTACAGCTACGATATCGGTAGCAGATACCGCCCTTGCCGCCGGTGAGACCTCTCTTGTAACTATAACCTTCAGCGAGGCGGTAACCAGCTTTGATAATACTGATTTGAGCGTTGCCAACGGCACCCTAAGTGCTGTCAGCTCGGCAGACGGCGGCATAACCTGGACAGCTACATTGACTCCGACAGC
>JAVVFD010000105.1:0-9356 GCA_032250935.1 bacterium | reverse complement strand
ATGACCGTCACTGTAAGTGCGATAATCAGCATAATGAATCTATTCTTTGATAACATTTTTTCTCCTCCTTTTGATTTGATTTGAAGGCAAATAAACAAGCCCTTCTATTTAAAAAATGAACTATATCAATTTAAAATTTGTTTGTACATCATTTTTGAGCTTGATTTGCATCTTAAATATGTTCCTTTCCTCTTTTCCGTCAAATGTCTTGAATGTGCGATAGATAGATAACTTGAAAATGATAGATGAGTATAGTTAAAAAGAAAGCGCTATGCTTGATAAAGCGATTTTTCACCTCTGTTTTGAGAATATAAATTTCTTTTATATGGCCCCGATGCTGTGATATAAAAAGGATAATTATTCCAGGATCTCATCTAGCCGGAGAAAGGCATGTTTATGAAGAAACGCTTTAAATCTATTGCAGGAATAGCTTTTTTATTGTCTTTTTTCGGATGTTCAGTGAAAGGGACGGTAAGGGGAGATTACGTTGATCTTAAAGTGGGAGAAAAGGTGACGGCTCACAAAGGAGAGATCTTTTTTGCACAAAGGGATGATCCGGCTACTCCAGTTCAAGAAGCCTCATTCAATCTTTCTGTATTTAGATTGTCCGACAGAGAGATTATATTGAAGCTGGTGGAATTTGGCAGGGTCGATAATAATGGAGGTGAAATAGAAAAGAAAGAGAGCTTGAAGCCTTTACCTTCGGTTAAAACCTTTACCTATCCTTTAAGTGAAAAAGTCATCAGGTTTCAAGGTTTTACTTTTAGAGTGTTGAGAGTCGCAGATGATGCCATTATCTATCAAAGGTTGCGTTAATGCAGCTCTTAGATCTTTTACTCTTTTTTTTGTGAGAACCTTATTAGAGGTATGATTTCAAGGTGATTTTAATCGGGAAGCGGCCAGTGAGTTCTTGACTTGAATGGTCTCTTGAGATAGAATCCTTCAATGTTTTCTACAGAGATCATAATTTCGGCAATAATAATTGTCGCTCTGATTGTGCTGCTTGATCGTGCAGGCAGTTATTTGCAAAGGGTCTCTCCTTCTTCTCTTAAATATATAGATTACTCTAACTTTACTATTGCCGGCATCTCAGGTTTGATCATATATATGGGTAAAGGTGGGCCCCTTGCCCGTTATGTTTTTTTGATCTCGATTATATTGTACTTTATAATACTTCGGCATACAGTTCATAAAGGATCTTCCCCTCAAGCTTAATTTTTTAACCAAGCTATCCTATCCGGCAGGTAAAACTAAGGCGTGCCGGAGCACTTTTTAAAAATAATTTACAATGCCTTGACCATGAAAAAAGTAATTGATAACCTTTTTTGAATCTTTTTCATTCAAATAATATCTAACGGGGTATAAAGTTGGAAATAAGAGACGATGCTGAACTCGTCAAGCGGTTGAAAGCGAAAGAACCGTCTGCCATGGATGAGCTGGTATACGGTTATAGTGGCAAGATATACGGTCTTGCCGTTAAACTTTTAAAGAATCAGCCCGATGCTGAAGATATTGTACAGGATACTCTTCTTAAGGTTTTTGAAAAGATAGATACATTCAGGGGTGAATCAGCATTATCCAGCTGGATTTACCGGATTGCCCTGAATTTTTCTTACATGAAGATCCGAAAGGGCAGCAAGAATGAATATGCGTCTATTGACGATCATATGCCTAAATTTGAAAAGAGCGGCATGCATTTATCTCCCGTTTGTAATTGGGCCGAAAAGGCCGACGATAAACTTCTAAGGAAAGAGATGAAGTCCCATATCATGGAAAACATAGAAAAACTTTCTGAAAAATATAAGACTGTTTTGGTTATGAGGGATATTCAGGGCCTTTCAACCTCCGAGGTTGCCGAAGCTACAGGTATGACCATCCCTGCAGTAAAATCCCGATTGCATAGGGCAAGACTTTTTTTAAGAGATGGCCTATCGGATTACTATAACGGTGGTGTTTTATAATGAGATGTGAAGACCTTGTAAGTGTTATAACCGATTACCTTGAAGGAGGTATGTCCAGCGAATTCAGGGCCGAATTCGAACGTCACATGGGTGATTGTCCATCATGTTTGGCTTTTTTCGAGACATACAAGAAGACGAAGGAATTGACGTCTGAGATTGCCTGTGAAGATATTCCCGATGCTGTCCAGGAAAGGGTGAGAAATTTACTGAAAAAAAAACTGGCCTCCTGATGTCCCCTGGAACCGTCATCCTCCTTCCGTACGTTCTTCTTCTTTTCAAGTAAATTATTTTAATCAATTCAGGCGCTTCTATGGACTATCGTATTGAAAAAGATATTATGGGTGAGGTTAGAGTTCCATCGGACGCCTACTATGGCGCACAGACTGCAAGGGCCGTTGAAAATTTCCCCATAAGCGGCCTTAGGGCCGATCCTCTGTTTGTCAAGGCTACTGCAATAGTCAAGTATTCCGCCGCAATGGCGAATATGGAGTGCGGAGCGCTTGACGGTAAAATCGGGAGGGCCGTTGCCGCTGCCGCAAAGGAGGTCATAGATGGCAGATGGCTGGATCAGTTTGTCGTAGACGTCTATCAGGCAGGCGCCGGAACTTCTCACAACATGAACGTCAACGAGGTTATTGCAAACAGGGCGATTGAGCTTCTGGGCGGCGAGCGCGGTGAGTATGGTGTTGTCAATCCCAATGATCATGTTAACATGTCTCAGTCTACAAATGATTCTTTCCCTTCATCAATGAGACTGGCAGCGCTCATGGCCGGGAGTGAGTTTCTGGAGGTCCTGTCTCTTTTTGCCGAATCCATGGAGGCAAAGGCCGACGAGTTTGACGGTATCATAAAGTCGGGCAGGACTCATTTGCAGGATGCTGTTCCCGTCAGGCTGGGACAGGAGTTTAGCGCCTATGCCGTGGCGCTGAGAAAGGGACAGGGGAGGGTGGAGGCTGCCCTCGACTCATTGCGGTTTACCGGTCTTGGCGCAACTGCGGCAGGAACAGGCATGAATGCCCCCGATGGTTATAAAGAGGCTGCCGCCCGTTTTATGTCTGAGCTGAGCGGCTTTAAAATTATAAATTCTTCAAACCTCTTCGAGTCTACACAAAGCATGGGAGATTTTGCCGCCCTGTCATCATCCCTTAAGAACCTGTCACTTGAAATTATACGCATTGCCAACGACCTTAGGCTTCTCAGCTCAGGCCCAAGAACGGGCCTTGCAGAGATATTTCTTCCCCCTGTTCAGCCCGGTTCTTCCATCATGCCAGGCAAGGTCAACCCGGTTATGGCAGAGGCGCTGAATATGATCGCCTTCCAGGTCTGTGGTAACGACCATGCAGTCTCGATGGCTGTTCAGGCGGGACAGCTGGAGCTGAATGTGATGATGCCGCTTATAAACCATAATCTTCTTTCATCAATAAAGATCCTTAAAAACGGGATGAAGGTCTTTGCCACAAAATGTATAGATGGTATTACGGCTGATGAAAAACGTTGCAGGGAATATGCTGAAAAGACTGTGGGCCTTGCCACCTTTTTGAACAGGCATATCGGATACTACAAGGCGGCCGAGGTCTCCAGGGAGGCCGTGCAAAAAGGGGTGACCATAAGGAAGCTGGTCGTTGAAAAAGGGATACTTTCAGAAGAAGAGGCTGATAGGATTTTTGATATTAAGAAGCTGACATAGGAGGCGAATATGGATAAGTGGCGTTGTACGGTTTGCGGCTATATATATGACCCGGCAGAAGGAGATCCTGATGGCGGCGTAGATCCTGGCACCCCCTTCGAGGATATCGGTGAGGACTGGCTCTGCCCTGTCTGCGGAGTTGACAAGAGCGAGTTTGAGAAGGTGGAATAGGTGACGTTTCAATGCCTTTTTGGTTTATATCTTGTAGGTGAGTCTATATTTCTTTAATTCCGAGCCTCTTGCAAGGTATTCTGGGGGCACAATACTGCCCGCATAAAACAAAAGTCGGCGATGAAGTTGTATTTGAGAGGTAAAGGTGATTGTTTCAATTTTATGGTGAAGCAGTTGCCGATTATTAGAGGCTGAAAAAAATACTTGACATAGGTTTTTTTATTATATACTCTATAAAAACGATAGGGTTAATAGATTATGATTTCAAAGAAAACCAAATATGGATTGCAGGCCGTTTTTTACTTGGCAGAACTGTATAACAAGGGGCCTATGTTAATTGCAGATATTGCGCAGAATCGGTCGTTACCAAAGAAATTTCTGGAAACGATTTTACTTGAGCTCAATAAGAAAGGCATCCTTCATAGTCAAAAAGGAAAAGGTGGGGGATATTCGCTCAAGAGAAATCCGAATGAAATCATGGTCGGTGAAATCATAAGAGTTTTAGAGGGGCCTTTGGCGCCGGTGAGCTGTGTAAGTCAAACGGCGTATAAGAAATGTGAGGAATGTATGGATGAAAAAGCATGCGCCATCCGGGTTGTTATGAAGGAAGTGCGCGATGCCATATCAAATGTTCTTGATAGACAATCTTTGGCTCAAGCAATTGTTAAAAGAAATTATTTTCTGGAAAGCTCAATTATAAATTTCACGATATAAATTTTTTTGGCGTATTAATCTACTAAATCTATAGGATAACTATAGTGAAAAAATTTGATTCCCGGTGTTTTACAAATGATGAGATAGCCCATTTGGGCGAAGCCATAAAGGGGTTGCAATTCGGTTATGTCCAAATAGTCGTTCAAAACGGAAAGATTGTTCAAATCGACCGTTTAGAAAAATTCCGTCTGGATAAAAAAGATCAAGAAAGGAGGTGAGGTAACAATATAAATATTGGAGAAACAAGAATTGGGCGAAATGGAAATCCATAGCCGATTTTATAAATATTAAACTGAGTGTTCTGACCAGACAACTGGGGGATCGTTTAAAAAGGAGTTTTGTCATGAAACGGTTTTCGATTGTTTTAAGTTTTCTCTTATTAGTCAATGTGGTTGGGGCAGGATTGGCATTTGCTGATGCGAATGATGTGGAAGACCTTTTGCATTTGCTGCTTGAGCGTGACGTGGTTAGCGATTCAGACGCTCAAAGTTTCAAGAAACAGCTAGCTGAAAAGAAATCAGCGAAGAAGGGCAATGAATTTTTCCTGGTTGGTAATAACCCGGTGAAAATTAGCGGGTACTTGAATTTGCGCTATAGGCAGGCGGAAAACATTTCCAATGGCTTTGATATCAGGCGCGCTCGTCTGGATATCAGGGGTGATATCGCTGAAAAGTGGAATTACCGGTTTCAGTCCGATTTTAAAGGGCCGTCAGCCAAAGTGTTAGACATCTATGCGGGATACAAGGCTCATCCCGCATTCAATATTACTCTTGGGCAGCAAAAGATTCCTTTCAGTTTGGAAAATCTCGAATCAAACCCCAGGCTGAAAACCATCAATCGATCCCAGGTTGTTGAAGCCCTTGTGGCGCGCGGCAAGGATGTGATTGGAAATCAAAGCGGGCGTGATATCGGACTCAAGCTTGGTGGCGCGTTGGAAACAGACGATTGGGGGAAATTATTGAATTATGCTGTCGGTATTTTTAACGGGACGGGTATAAACGCTTCTGATGATAATAACCAGCAAGATTATGTCGGAAGAGTTGTTTTAACTCCGGTGAAGCATTTCTCCATTGGCGCTTCCGGGTATGCCGGCAGATACGTCGCCTCTGGATCCCTTGCTGACCGCAAGCGGTCCGGCATTGAAGCCAAGTATGATAACAAGACATTTGCGTTGTCAGGGGAGTATATTGCGGGGAAGGACGGAACAACTGAGAAAGAAGGTTGGTACCTTCAAGGGAGTTATTATGTTATCCCTTCAACACTGGAAGCTGTCCTGAAATATGATCGGTGGGATCCCGATACCAAAGTCAGTAATAATCGTCGTGATGTGTCGACGGTTGGCGCAAACTTGCATTTTAACAAGAACGTCTTTGTCCAGGCGAACTATGAATTCAAGGAAGAGCAAGGAACAAAAATCAAGAATGATACAGCGACAGTTCAGTTAACAGCAAGATTTTAACGGGTTTATTATTAAAACAAGGAGAATCAAATGTTTATCAGAAAAATACTTTACTCATTGGTGACCGTCGCCCTTCTGGCTTCACCGACTTTGGCGCAAAAAAATGTAACCATATTAAATGTTTCCTATGATCCGACGCGTGAACTTTATCAGGAATATAATCCTTTGTTTGCCGAGCATTGGAAAAAGAAGACAGGGGAAACAATCACCATTCAACAGTCGCATGGCGGCGCCGGAAAACAGGCTAGGGCGATCATTGACGGACTGGAAGGAGATGTGGCTACACTGGCGCTTGCCTTTGACATTGACGCCATTGCTAGGAAAACCGGAATTATTCCGGCGGATTGGCAAAGCCGTCTTCCTTATAGTAGCGCTCCATATACATCCACCATTGTGTTGCTGGTAAGAAAGGGCAACCCCAAGAATATCAAAGATTGGGATGATTTGGTCAAGCCGGGGATCGAAGTGATCACGCCTAATCCCAAAACTTCCGGTGGTGCCCGGTGGAATTTTTTGGCCGCGTGGGCGTTTGCTCTGAATAAATTCAACGGCAAAGAAGCCAAGGTCAGGGATTTTGTTGGCAAGCTCTATAAAAATGTTCCTGTCCTTGATTCCGGCGCGCGTGGTTCGACAAATACATTTGTCAACCGTGGTATAGGTGACGTGCTTCTCGCCTGGGAAAACGAGGCTTTCCTTGCCATTAATGAATTAGGGAAAGACAAGTTTGAGATTGTGATTCCTTCTATCAGTATTTTGGCCGAACCGCCCGTTACTGTGCTGGACAAAAACGCCAAGAAACACGGCACGCTTGAAGTGGCGAAAGCCTATCTGGAATATCTGTATTCGCCGGTGGGACAAAGGTTGGCGGCCAAGCATTATTATCGACCGGCCAAACCGGAGTATGCCTCTAAGGAGGATCTTAAACGGTTTCCTGATGTAACCCTGATCACGGTCGATGAAGTTTTCGGCGGTTGGCAAAATGCCCAGAAGACGCATTTTAATGACGGCGGGACCTTCGATCAAATCTATCAATAAGGTTGAAAATCACCCCGTTGTTTACGGCGGGGTGATTTTTATAAGGAGCAGGGTATGCTGAAAAAAACAGTTACGATAAAAAGCCCTAATGGATTACATCTAAGAGTTGCGGCAGAAATTGCCAGGATTTTTAGAGGGAATCAAATAGAAGCTGTTTTTTATAAAGATGGTAAAACAGCAAATGCTCAATCCATTCTTGAATTGTTGATCCTTGAGGCTGTCCAGCATTCAGAAGTTACTGTTATCGCGGAGGGGAAAGACGCGCAAACGGCTTTGGATGATATCGCCCTGATTTTAATGGATGGGGCAGGGATTTAGATATTAAATACAATAGGAGAAATGTTTTGAAAATCGCTGAAGACATAACAGAGCTAGTCGGCAACACACCGCTGGTCAGGTTAAATAAACTTGCGGAAGGCTCTTATGCGGACATTGTTTTGAAGCTGGAGTTTTTTAATCCGCTTTCATCGGTGAAAGACCGGATCGGATTGGCTATGATCAAGGCCGCAGAAAAAGATGGAAAGATTATCAAGGATAAAACAGTTATTGTGGAGCCGACTTCAGGAAATACCGGGATCGCGCTCGCTTTTGTCTGTGCGGCCAAAGGATATAAACTGGTGTTGACCATGCCGGAGACAATGAGCCTTGAACGTCGCGCGTTGCTTAAAGCATTAGGCGCGAGCCTGGTTCTAACGCCCGGTGCTGAAGGTATGAAGGGCGCTATTGCCAAGGCGAAAGAATTACTTGAATCTGATTCCAATTATTTCATGCCACAACAATTCGATAATCCGGCTAATTCAGAAATTCATCGAACAAGTACGGCGGAAGAAATCTGGAATGACACCGATGGAAAAGCGGACATTCTCATTTCAGGGATTGGCACAGGCGGGACGATAACAGGTGTATCCGAGGTTCTTAAAAAGCGCAAACCGGCATTTAAAACGATCGCCGTAGAACCCAAGGGATCTCCTGTTTTATCCGGCGGGCAAGCTGGTCCCCACAAAATTCAAGGAATCGGCGCAGGGTTTGTTCCGTCTATTCTGAACACAAAAATAATTGATGAAATTATTCAGGTGGATAACGATCAGGCGTTTGACTACGCGCGGCAGCTTATTCGTAAAGAAGGGATGTTGTGCGGTATTTCCTCAGGTGCCGCTGTTAGTGCGGCATTGCAGGTGGCCCGCCGTCCGGAAAATAAGGGAAAGTTAATTGTGGTGATTATCCCAAGCACCGGGGAACGATATTTATCCACCGACTTATTCGCAGAGTTTCGAAACTAATCAGGATGGCTAAAAAATGAAAAAAAGACGGAACATCATCCCCGGATTCCACTTATCCCTTGGTTTTACAGGGGCGTATTTGGGGTTGATTGTATTAATTCCTTTAACCATGCTATTTGTGAATAGTTCCACAATGGGATGGGAAGCGTTTTGGGAAGCGGTGACTTCACGCAGGGCCATGGCTGCTTATCGCCTGAGTTTTGGGGCTGCGGCAATAGCCGCTGTAATTAATGCCGTTTTTGGTCTTCTCACGGCGTGGGTGCTTGTGCGGTATTCGTTTCCGGGAAAGAAATTTGTTAACGCCATGATCGATTTACCATTTGCTCTTCCGACGGCTGTGGCGGGTATTGCCTTGACGGCTATTTACGCGCCTAACGGGTGGATTGGTCAATTCATGGCGCAGCTCGGGATAAAGACCGCTTTTAGTCCAATCGGCATTACGATCGCTTTAACCTTTATCGGCTTGCCGTTTGTAGTCAGGACTGTTGAGCCGGTACTGGAAGATATTGACGCCGAGATTGAAGAAGCGGCATTCAGCCTGGGCGCCAATCGTTGGCAGATATTTCACAAGGTTATTCTTCCATTAGTAACGCCTTCACTGCTGGCCGGAACGGCAATGGCCTTCGCCCGGGCTGTCGGTGAATACGGATCGGTTGTTTTTATATCGGGAAACATGCCGATGAAAACGGAAATTATTCCGCTGTTGATTATTACCAAACTGGAACAGTATGATTATCAAGGGGCGACAGCGATTGCTATTGTCATGTTGCTCATTTCATTTGTGATTCTGTTGAGTGTCAATACGCTCAGCAAATGGAGTATTAAATCCTAGAGAGGACATGCAGTTATGGCTCAGATTGTTTCAAATGCGTTAACGTCAGGAAAATATCACAGAGCGGCTATTCGTCAGGAATCGCCTTTAGTCCGGAACATGCTTATGGCAGTTGTTTTTATTTTTCTCGGGCTATTTTTGCTTATGCCTGTGGCGGTCATCTTGGTTACGGCATTTCAAAAGGGGTTTGGTGAGTATTGGCACGCAATCACAATGC
>JAVVFD010000104.1:0-9395 GCA_032250935.1 bacterium | reverse complement strand
GGTGCGCTGTCACTATATTCAGGGCCATTCCGCTTTATTTCTCTGCTTATGCTGGTGTGGTGTCGTCCAAGTCGACGGCCGATCTCTCGTAAACTAAATTTCGCCAACCTCAAATGACTGATGACATATCTTTCTTTTTCTGTAAAATGGGTGTAGGACATGTTGGGCTCCTTTTCTGGTGTGTTTGTTGGGCGTGCTTCATACACTACCAGAAAACCCCTTCATGTCCACTACTTACATCAAGTGGTGCACTTACGATTAGAATCTGCCCGCCTTAGCAAGTATTTAATTTCACCTTTTATCCTCCCCACCTGTTTTTTAATGCGCTGATTATGATGGTTAAAGAGGCGCCTAATATGTTAATATGTGCGGCTCTGTCTTTTTTGCCCGGCGACTCAGATTAAGGGCGAATGACGATATAAAACAGCTTTGATTTTACACTTTTAACGAGAGAGGACAGACCCTGCCATGTCAAAAAAACTATCTGCCGGCGAATATGTAGCAAGCTACTGCACAAAATGCAAGATGGACCTGGGACACACCGTTATAGTGATGGATGGAGAAAAGGTTCTAAGGGTTAAATGCAAAACCTGCGGGAGTGAGCACAAGCATAAAGACAACACGATAAAGAGGGCCGCAGCAAAGAGAAAAACCTCTTCAGTCAAAAAAGCCGCTCCGGCAAAGAGTGTTGAAAGGCGCTGGGATGAGGCGATAGCCAAGGCAAAAGGAGAAGAGACCCCCTATAGCATGAAAAGGGCCTTTGAGCTTGGAGATGTGGTCGTGCATGATATCTTTGGCAAAGGGGTGGTCCTTGAACTGAGTCCAAAGAAGATGACTATCATCTTTAAAGACAAGGAAAGGGTGCTGGTATCGGCCAACTAGAGGCCAAAAGTCAAAGAGAAGACCCGATCAGGCTTTTTTCCGGTTTTTTATGACGGCAGTTGCAGCATCAACCATCTGCTCCAGGTAGTAGCATTCCTGCCTGGAATAATCTTCCGGCACCTTGTCCGTATACTGAAGGGGCCAATCGCCCTCACCGGCCTTACCCTTCTTTTGATTATAAAAATGCGTGCCGAGGCCGATAGCCTTTGCCGCCTCGGCAGGTTCCAGCCCCCTCTTCCGGAGCATGGTGAAAAAGCGCTCAAGCTTTATACCCTCAGGGTGAGGCAGCAGCTCACTCAGCCATTTCGGGTCAAAGCCGTCACATATTAAGGCGGTCCTGGTCTCCGCCATATAGACCTCAGGCTCGAGCTTGCTTCTTTTACGCTTGAAAAATCCCAACATCTTTATACTTCCTTGTCCTTTAATAAAGGGTGTCTGAATAAGATTCCAGATGGTAGCAGAGAAGGGGCCGGATTGTAAACCCATCAATGCGAATTAAAGAGTCGCGCCCTGCCCTCAATGACTATTAAAAAAATTTACAACCCCCTATACTTCCTTTTTAAATATGCTATATTCTTATCAGTCAAATAATCATAAATTAAAAAAGCAGCAAGGAGGATAGACCTATGTTTAAAACCAGATCAGCAATACTTGCAACGGCAGCGTTAACCTTTTTATTTCTATATCAGCCTATAGCGGTTACGGCCGGCGAGCATCCCTCCGATCATCCTGCCGGGGAGCAGAGCGCCGTGACGACAGAGACTATTGCCGACGCCATAGAGAAGCATGTAAAAAATGAAAACAAAAAAGACAAGGGTTACTTTATTGTCGAAGATAAAGAGGAGAATAACAAACTCTACCTGAAGCTCGACAGGATCCATAAGGAAAGGCTCTCTGCCATAGATAAAGACCAGTACTTCGCCTGCGTTGATTTTGAAAATAAAGACGGCAAGACCTATGATATCGATTTTTTCCTTAAAGACACGGGGATGGGCCTTAAGGTAACGGAAACGATGGTTCATAAGAAAGAAGGCAAGGCCCGCTACAACTGGGGTAAAAAAGGCGACTTCTGGGTAAAAAAGGGTGTGAAATAACTAAACCTGGATATCACTACCTATCATAAAGGGCCTCCCGCATTTGCTGCGGGAGGCCCTTTATCTTTTCAACTCACCCATATCCCCTATCCATGCCTGTAGTAAAAAGGCCACGCGACTGTAGAAAAAACTCCCCTTTTATGCTATCTTTTCTCTTTAATTTCTAGGGACAGACAAAAAAACCATATGAAATATCTCATCATCAATGCCGATGATTTCGGCCTTTCCGCCCCCGTCAACGAAGGAATAATCCGAGCCTTCGAGGCGGGAGGCATAACAAACGCCACCCTGATGATAAAAAGGGCTTCTGCCGGGGAAGCGGTCCGCTATGCAAAGAACAACCGCTCCCTCCCGCTGGGGCTGCATCTTGATCTAGACGATCTGCTGGGGGGAGGCAGGCAGGGCGATGAACGATTTAAGCTTGACCGCATAGGAGCTATGCTTAAAGAGGAAAGTTTCTTAAAGACCCTTGAAGCGGAAATTGACGGCCAGATAAAGGCGTTCAAAGAGACAGGGCTTGAACTGACTCATATTGACGGCCATCATCACCTCCACGCAATCCCCGGGATATTCCCGCGACTTATCCATAAGATGGCCGACCAGGGGATCAAAACGGTAAGGCTCTCACAAAGGTTCGACCTTCTCAAATATCCTCCCATCGAGTGGGACGATTATTTTTTCAGCGAGATGAAGGCGCTCTTGAAGCAAAAGGGGATCATCTATGCCGACCACTTCATAACCGGATGGCAGCCCTATGATCTGCAAAAAATGGCCCATGGAGTAACGGAACTCATGACCCATCCCGGGACGACGGAGCAGTGGCGCATTGACGAACTTGCAACCCTCACATCGGGAGAGTGGTCTGCGGCGGTCGAAGAAGAGGGGATAGTCCTCACATCTTTCAGAGAGCTGGCAGAGAACTGGCAAAGGGCCAGGTAAAAGCCAGACAAAGGAAAGCACCGGTTGAAGGTCCTCATACTCACCCCCACCTGCCTGCCCGACTTGACGGGAAACGCAATGACCGCCGAAAGGCTCCGCTTCGGTCTCGGCAGGGAAGGCATCGAGGTAGAGGTCATAAGGGCAGATGACAGCAATCTCTCTTCCAGAATTGAGGCGTTCGGGCCGGACATAATACATGCCCTCCATGCAAGAAAAAGCGGGGCCGCCGCTATGGACTTCTCCGGGCGGCATAAGGCGCCCTATCTCGTAACGATCACGGGGACCGATCTATACCCGGGCCTCCCGGGTTCAAATGAGAAGGACCTTTCTCTTGTGCTCCAAGGCGCTGGAGCGGTGATTGTATACAGCGAGCTTACCTCAAAGAGGCTGCTATCCGGAGCCCCTTCTCTCGCCGGCAAAACAAGGGTAATAAAAAAGGGTATACACTTTAATCATGACCGCCATAAAGTCATTCGATCTCAAAACAGGGCCGCATTCCTTCTACCTTCAGGGATCAGACCGGTCAAGGCGACTACCTTTGTCATAGACCCGCTTGAGAAACTAAGGCAGGAGTTCCCGGACATAAGCCTCACCGTTGCCGGACCGATCCTGGATGATGCCGAGTGGGAGCTCTTTTGCAGGAAGGCTGAAGGCAAAGACTGGGTCAGGCATCTGACCGTCAGCCATGACGAAATGCCGGGCTTATATGGAGAGGCGGAGATAGTGCTAAACAGTTCGATCTCGGAAGGTCTCTCCAATGCCGTTCTGGAGGCGATGCATTTCGGAAGGCCCGTTCTGGCATCAGACTGTGAAGGCAATATGGCCGCCTTCAGCTCAGGGGAAGGGGGGCTTTTTTACAAAGGGTGGGACGAAAAAGACTTTATAAATAAGGCGAGGCGGCTTCTAAGTGATCGCTTGCTCAGGCTGGAGCTTGGAAGTAAGGGGAGAGAAAAAATCCTTAAAGAACATACTCTGGATGTGGAAATAAAAGGCCATATCAAGATCTATAAGGAGTTGCTGCAGACAGGTGACCATTTCCAGGGGTGAATTTTCCCCATTAAAACGCAGCCGGGTGAATCACCCCCACCCCCATCAAGGTGGAGGGAGCCTATAGTGCCTCCCCCTTTTTAACAGAGGATATATTGACTAGAAAAATCAGATCATTAATAAAAAAAGTCCTTTATAACTGGAGCTATGTAGCTGCGGCACTGCTGCTGTTCATAGCGGCGGACCTTGGCTATATCGCAGGACTATGCCCCGACTGGGATCTTTACCTGAAAGGTCCCGTATTTAAATCCAACTTCATCAAGCGCTATGAACTTCAAAGGGAAGAGAATAAATGGCCTCCCCTTAAGTGGCAGCCCGTTCCAATAGAAAATATATCAAAAAACATGATTAGGGCCGTTGTAGTGGCGGAAGACAGCCGCTTTTACTCTCACAAGGGAATTGACCCCGTGGCCTTTGAAGAGGTAATACGGGCAAACCTTTCAAAAAGAAAATTCAGCCATGGAGGAAGCACCATATCGCAGCAGACGGCCAAGAACGTATTCCTCACGCCCTCCAAAAACCCTTTTCGTAAATGGCACGAACTGGTTCTAACCTTCTGGATGGAAATGAGGCTCGAAAAAAAGAGGATCATGGAGCTCTATCTCAACGTGGCCGAGTTCGGAAAAGGAATATACGGCGTGGAGGCGGCGGCCAAATACTACTGGGGGATGCCTGCATCGGATCTGTCTATGGAGCAGGCCGTGGAGCTTGCGGCAACTCTGCCTGCCCCGAAAAGTCACAACCCGAAGACAAGGACCTCCTTTTTCTCCAAACGAAAGAAGAAACTGTTAAGGCAGCTGGCACAGTTCCCCTGATTTAGTCCCTCCGACTCAGTCTCCTATGATCTTTACAAGGAGCCGCTTTTCCCGCCGCCCATCGAACTCGCCGTAAAAGATCTGCTCCCAGGGGCCGAAGTCGAGGGCGCCGTCCGTAATAGCCACAACAACCTCCCGTCCCATGATCTGCCTCTTCAGGTGGGCGTCGCCGTTGTCCTCGCCAGTCCTGTTGTGCATATAGCGAGATATCGGCTCATGAGGGGCAAGCTCTTCCAGCCACCTTTCATAGTCCTGGTGAAGGCCCGACTCATCGTCATTAATGAATACTGAGGCCGTTATATGCATGGCGTTTACCAGGCAGAGTCCTTCCCTGATGCCGCTATCTTCCAGGCATTTCCTCACTTCAGGCGTAATATTGATAAAGGCCCGCCGAGTCGGTATATCGAACCACAGCTCCTTGCGATAACTCTTCATTTGTACCTCCTTTTTATTTTAAACTCACTGGACTCTTAATTGTCCCATAGAAAGACGGGATAAAAACCCTCGTCTTCAGGAAAAGGGAATGTAGCAGAGCAAGCAGGTTCCCTCCCTCTTGATGGGGGAGGGGATGTGCAGTTTACTTATACAAACAAGACGGCAGCCCACTATCAAGGTCAGGGTAAAGCGGCTCCACTCCCAGCTCTTCCCTCATCTTCCTGTTGTCGAGCCTCTTCGATTCGGCAAGGTAGGAGAGCATACCCGCGCTCAGCTGACGCCTTGCCTCATCCAGGGATATGGCCGGCGGCCGTGGCAATCCGAGATGATCCGCCACCTTGTAGAAATAGTTAGTCATCGTCGTGGGATGTCCGTCGGAGATATTGTAGATGCCGCCTCCCTCCCCTCTACGCGCGGCGGCAACGCATGCCCTTGCCAGGTCATCGGCATGGACGCGGTTGCTGAAAGGGGAGTCCTCTTCCCTCAGCACTGGAAGCCCCTCGCGGAGGCGCTTTTCGGGGAGCTTGCCGGGCCCGTATATGCCGGGCACTCTCAGCATGATGACGGGGATGGAGTTTGCCTCCCCCCAGCTCCTCAAGATGGTCTCAGCAGAGAGCCGCCTCTTTGCGCGGTCGGCCTCGGGCGCGGCGGGGCGACCCTCCGTTACCCAGTCACCCCCGCAGTTTCCGTATACGCCGGTGGTGCTGATCAGCACCACCCTGCCAGGAAGAGAGGAAGGGTCAATAGATGACAGGAATCTATCCATCCTTAAATCGACAACACCTTCGGAAGGAGGCGGAGCGAAATAATAAACCAGAGCCTTTTCAAGCGGAAGTCCGTTCAGCGAGGCAGCATCGTCCAGATCGCCCATAAAGACCTTTATACCCTCCTGCTCCAGCAGATCGACTGAAGACTCCGAACGGACCATTGCAGCGACCCTGCTCCCTTCAAGCCGCTCCAGTCTGGAAACGCGACTTCCTATATAACCGCAACCGACAATGAATATATTTTCCATCTATTTCTTTCCTTGATTTTATAGCGGCGCCAATATGCGCCAGACATTGCAGAGCTTACACCTTAAGCAGCAATAAACTAATAATAGTATGGAAAAGGTAGCTACCCGTCAAACAAAAACATTTTTATTCATCCATTTTCAAAACCAAAGTTTTTGCAGACACTGATTGATCATTCAAAGATTGACTTAAAAGACTGATTTGATAGAATCAAGTCTATGCAAAAGGGAGACTAATTATAATGAAGAGCTTGGTAAAAATCACACCTTTTAGGTTGAGCCTGCTCATCACCGGATGGGCAGTCATCTCATATATAGCAGGCTTTTCTTTCTTTGAAACGATGGAGCTCAAGAGCCTCGATTTCAGGTTCAATACACGAGGTGAAATAAAACCGGGGCCGGAAGTTGCCATCGTAACTATAGATGAAAAAAGCCTCGACAATCTCGGCAGGTGGCCCTGGCCGAGAAAAAAAATTGCAGACCTCATTGATGCACTCAGCGATTATGGCGTAAATAGCGTTGGCTTTGATGTTGTCTTTGCAGAACCTGATCACAACTCTGAATCTATAGCCATAAACGAAATAAAGAGTAAAATTGATTCGCTTGAAATCAACAACAAAAAACTAATATCCTACCTCGACAAAAAGGCCAGAGAAGAAGACAACGATGCCCTTCTTGCAGATGCTATAAAAAGATCAGGCAGGGTTGTCCTCGGCTATTTCTTCCATACCAGCGATGAGGACCTGAAGCATCTTGGCGAGGCGAAGATTGAAGAAGATGAATATTTAAAAAAATCTGCATACTCGTCTGTCCGATACCTTTCAAAAGAAGCCACAAACACCGACTTTACAACAGCCGTTTTTTCACTTGAATCAAACCTGCCGCGATTTTCCAGGGAGGCCGCCGGTTTCGGTTATTTTAATGTCTTTCCCGACTTTGACGGAACAATCAGGTGGGTGCCACTTCTCTTGAAGTATGGCAATGACTACTTCCCGCCCCTTTCTCTGCAGCTCGCACGGAAATATCTTGGCGATAAGCAGCTGACAATCGTTGCGGCCGAATACGGTGTTGAGTCGGTAATGCTGGGAGACATCGAAATACCTACAAATGAAGGGGGCGGCCTGCTTATAAATTATCGCGGCGGCAACAAGACCTTTCCCCATTATTCAGTATATGACGTTATAAATAAAAAGATACCAAAGGAAGCCCTTGAGGATAAGATCATCCTCATCGGGGCCACCGCCATAGGCATTTACGATATGAGGGTTGCCCCTTTCAGCAACGTCTTCCCCGGTGTGGAGGTACATGCCAACGTCATAGACAACATCCTTCACCAGGATTTTCTTTTCAGGCCGGGTTGGGTGGGGGCGATAGATATTTTAATTATTATAGCCGCAGGGTTCATACTGGGGGGGCTGCTGCCGAGACTGGGTCCTGTTGCAGGCGCATTTGCCGCATTGGCCATACTTACCTCCTTTACTGCCGGAAATCTGTTTCTATTCACCGATAAAGGGATATGGCTGAACTTTGTCTACCCGTCAATATCAATCCTGACAATCTATACCTCCATTACCCTGCTTCGCTACATGACGGAGGAGAAGGAAAAAAAGAAGGTTAGAAACGCATTTCAATATTACATGACCTCATCTGTAGTAAATGAGGTGCTGAAAGACAGTGACAAATTAAAACTGGGAGGAGAGAAAAAGGTTCTTTCAGTCCTTTTTTCTGACATAAGGGGCTTTACAAACATATCCGAACAGATGACGCCCGAAATGCTCGTCCACTTCCTGAATGAATACCTGACCGTCATGACGGACATCGTATTTGACCACGATGGCGTCCTGGACAAGTATATGGGAGACGCAATCATGGCCATGTACGGGGCGCCCCTTGAGCAAAAGGACCATCCCGTAAGGGCATGTAAAACCGCCCTCGACATGATGAAGGCCCTAAAGCATCTTCATAAATCCTGGGAGAAGCAGGGGCTCCCAAAAATTGATATCGGCCTGGGAATCAGCACCGGCCCTATGGTTGTGGGCAACATGGGATCGGAAAGGCGTTTTGATTATACGGTCATGGGAGACACGGTCAACCTGGGATCGAGGCTGGAGGCGATAAACAAGATGTACGGCACCAACATCATTATCAGTGAAGGGACATATTCCGCCGTGAGGGACTTTTTTATATGCAGAGAGCTAGATGCCGTCAGGGTTAAGGGTAAAGACAGGCCGGTAAAGATATATGAACTTATGGCCGAGGCGGGAAGCGACGAAAGGTACCTTGAACTTTCCCGCAGATTCGAAGCGGCCCTTGACCTGTACAGAACAATGAAATGGCAGGAGGCGATATCCGCATTTCAGGAAATATTCAAAATAAGACCGAAAGATCCCGCATCAGAGATGTATATCAAGAGATGTCATGCCTTGGCCAAGGCGCCTCCTGCTGCCGACTGGGACGGCGTCTTTACCATGACTACGAAGTAGAGCAGAGCGAGGGCCAACTTGAACAAAAAAATCACTGTTCTAAAAAAGCTCGACGCCGTTATCGGTCCGCTTGCAATAACATTAGTAAAGACTCTCTTCAACCCGGGAATAAAGGACTATGGTCCCCCCTCATCCTTCCTGTTTATACGCCCCGGAGGAATAGGTGACGCCGTACTTTTGATTCCTGCACTAAAGGAGCTAAAAAAAGCCTTTCCGAAAGCAAGAATTGACCTCCTCTGCGAAAAAAGAAACCATGAAATATTTGAGCTTTGCCCAGAGATAGATTCGATCTTTCTTTATGATAGCCTGACCGGCCTTACGTCCGCAATCGGGGGGAGGTATGACGTTGTAATAGATTCAGAGCAATGGTACAGGCTGTCGGCCGTTATCGCCTACCTTACGCGCGCGCCGATCAGGATCGGCTTCTCCACCAACGACAGGCGGAAACTTTTCAGTGCTGCCCTAATCTACAAGGAGGATGAGCATGAAATATACAATTTTTTCAGACTCATCTCTCCCTTAGTTCCTGACCTCACATTCAATGAGGAGACAGCCTTCATATCAATACCAAGCGAGCTCTCTAATCGTATTAAGCCCCATATAATAAAGGCATCCAGCAAAAAACTTGTTGCCATATTTCCAGGCGGCAGCGTCCCCGAGAAAAGATGGCCCCCTGAAAGATTTCGTG
>JAVVFD010000103.1:0-9499 GCA_032250935.1 bacterium | reverse complement strand
CCCTGAAAGCATTCCAGCGCTCTTCAACCTTTCTTAGCTGTGACAGAACCGCTGCGTTTTTCATGGAACCAAGCCCAAGCTCCTTGCTCCCGTCTATCAAACCCCTTAAGGTCACATCGAAAAGGTTAACTGTGGCCTGAAAGTCCTCAGCCTTGGCCTCACCTGCCTCCATAAGAAGGGCCTCTTTCGCCATCTTCTGACTGAGCATCCTTTGCCTCCCTGCAAGGTTTATCGTCCTGGCATCGAGCCCCTCCTGCTCCATCATAAATACGGCATCGTTCATATCCTTAAGGAGAGTAAGGTTTGTCTCGGATATGGCTGAATAGGCTGCCGCCCTTTGATCGGCAATATCAGCCAGCTTAGTCAGGTTTTCATAAAACTTTACCCAGATAGCTTTTACCTTGCCCAGCTGCGCTTTAATATGTGCCTCTTTGGTAGGCGGAATCTTCTCCTTCGGGTTCCCTGAAATAAGATTGCCAAGTGATTTTTCAAACTGCTCGGCAGTTGCAAGGATCTCGGCCTTCTTTACCTCTCCCCTTAGCATAGCCATCGCTTCCTTGGTCATCTTCTGGCTAAGCATCCTTTGCCTTCCCGCAATATTTATGACCCTTGTATCCCCTTCCTGCATTGTCGATGTCCAGAAGGTAGCGCCTATCGTAGCCATGAGGATCAACATAAATCCTCCCATCATGATAGCGAACTTCGTGGTTATACTGGTCTTTAATAGCAGATCAAAGTTCGAATCCTCAGCTTTGCTCATTTTTCACCTCTCCGTTTCCAATTGATTATTGAAGCGGCCCTGTTAAGTGCCATTCAGCTTTTTACCTTCATAAGGTTTTCGATTTTTTTAGATGCATATTCCAGGAATTTACCCAGATCAAGAAGGGCTGTAACCCTCTGCCCTGCCTCGGAATTTTCCCTGATAAAACCGTATATATAATCAGCCTCGCTGCTTTGGGCTGACTTTATCTGCGAAGTATCGACAAATCCGATCCCTTTGATGGATGAAATCGTTATCCCCGTGGCAGTGCTTTCTTTAGATTCACGGCATATAAGGATTAAAGGCTCTTCCCTTTCTCCCGGTATGTCAAAAAAGAAGGAGCTGTTGAGAACGGATACCAAATCCCCTTCGTAGCTTAAAATACCATCAATTGCGCCGCTTCCGTAAAAAAGGCCCTTTACGTCTTCATCATAATCGACAACCTCTTTGACCGACTTGGAAGGAAGGGCAAAATAGCTGTCATTTATAACGAAAGTAATTATTTTTAACAGGTCCAATCCAAGATGCTCCTTAAGCTACCGCATCCTTAATCTTAGCTGTAAGTTCAGGCGGGGAGATAGGCTTCGTCTGGTAAAATTTTACATTTTTAAGGGCATCGGCCCGCTGCCTCTGCTCATCGGTAATACTGTCTTTGGTCATAGACGACAAGAAAGCAATAGGAGTGTTGATTCCCGCAGCTTCAATCTCCTGAGCGACTCCTATTCCATCTGTCCTGTCATCGTCCAGGGTTATATCGAGTATTATAAAATCAAATACCGCTTCTTTTGCCTTTGCCACCGCCTCATAGGCCTTGCCGACGACTGTAACATCAAAATCGTTTTTTAGCGCAAACTTCATTATATTCTGCATAGATTTTTGATCATCCAGGGCCAACACCTTCTTTTTTTCACTCATGACAAACCTCCTTTTTTGACTTACTAAGAAATCCGGTTAACGGTTTAAGCATTTATAACTTTATGCCGCTATCAGACTGGGCACATTCAGTACCAAAACAAGCTCTTCATCCACAACTGATGCGCTTGAGAAAAACTTATTGGATGCAAACCTGTCCATAGGCTTAACCGCCAGCGAGCGCCGCCCTACCGCTGAATCCACAACAAGCGCCACCCTTTGACCCGGACCGGAACGGACAAGAACAACGCATCGTCTTCCCTCTTTGTCGGCCCTGCCAAATTGAGCTGACAAGTTGACTATAGGAAGCACGTCTCCCTCCTCCTTCAGATCAAGGGACAATCTATCTTTATCGACAAAGCTGTTAGCCCTTATCTCGCTTTGGGACATATTGACAATTCTGTCTACAGAGGCTCCCGAAATTGCGATCTTGCTGCCTCCGTCATCAAGTATAAGTGCATTTACTATGGCAAGGGTCAAAGGAAGTATAAGCCTGAAGGTTGTTCCCCTGCCCTCTTTCGTTTCCAGAGTAACCGCTCCCTGAACGGATGAAACCATCTCCCTTACTACATCCATCCCGACGCCTCGGCCTGAGATGGAATCGGCGCTTTCTCTTGTGCTGAATCCAGGTTTGAATATAAGATCGAGAATATTTTTATTGGAAAGCTCCTCCCCTGATCCTTTTACCAGCCCCTTTGCTACAGCTGTCTTGCGGACCTTCTCCAGAGAGATTCCTTTTCCGTTATCTGAAACCTCGATTATCATCTGCCCGCCTTCCTGATAGGCCTTTAGCTTGATGATTCCTGCGCCCTTTCCTGCCTTTGCCCTTTCTTCGGAATCTTCCAGTCCGTGGCCGGCCGCATTTCTAACCATATGCAGTATAGGTTCCTGAAGCTTGTCGGCTATAAACTTATCCAGTTTGACCGATTCACCCTCAATATCAAGCTCTATCTCTTTTCCGAGTTCTACCGATATATCCCTTACCACCTTTCTGAATCTACCGAAAAGTTCCCCCACCGGAACCATCCTTAGCTGAAGGGTCTGAGACTGGAGCCTTTCCAGATCTTTCCGGGCTATCCCTTCTACCTGACCGACAGTATCCATGAGGGTCTCAAGGTCTGCCGATCTGACCCTTAAACTTGGACCGGATAAAGAAGCGGCCCTTCGGTCTACCAGCGGATTTTCAATATTTGCCGGCTTTGTCGGATTCTTTTCGGCTGACTGTTCGTGACTGCCTTCAAGATCTCCCTCTCCCATAAGGGAGGTGAATAAAGAGCTGAGAGCCGATGCCTTCAGCTTCATCTCCTGCCTCACCGCCTCGTCATAGGGCCGCCTTAGAAGCTCCTTCATAGCGCCAAGCAGGTCAGACGTACTTTCATCCTCGTGAAAGGCCCAGCTATTTATATCGCTAAGACGCTTTATCATCCGCCCCATTTGCTTCATTTCAGGCCTTTCTTCCTGCAAGAGGACCGATATCGAGTCAAGCGCCTTGCTTACGGTAATCTTGACAATATCATCTTCACTGGCCCCTCTTATTGACTCTGCCGATCCCCTTTGCGCCTCCTTTTTTTCAGCAATGGCTCTGGACTTTCCACCTGCTATTTCTTCAGACTCAGACCTGAGCGGCGCTACAACGGCAGATCCACCCTCCTCATCCACTGCCTTACCCCCGGCGCCATCCCCGGAGATATCCATTGAAGAAAGCTGCATTTTTATAGCAGAGGCAAGCGTCTTAAATCCCCTTCTCATTCCCGATATTTGCTCGTCGCCTTGCCCCGCTGAAAGCTGTGCCCTCATAGATTCCAGTTCTTTCAAGGCAGCTCCGGCATCATCGGCGAAGGCCCAGGAGAGCGTCTCTTCAAGCTTCTTAAGCACCTTTGCAAGCATATCAAAATCAGGGGTAGTCTTTTTAAGGCATGCTGCAAACGCCTTAAGGCCCTTAGTAAGAGTAACCTTGATTACGTCATCCTGATCCATCTCAAAGGGATTGGTCGTAGTTAGAACCACCCTTTTTTGCACATCACCGGCGGGGGGGGGTGCGACTGTTGTTTTTACAGACTCGCCCTCAGCGATCACACCGCTTTCCTCACTTCCCGGCCTTGCCGCGCACTCCGCGCCACCTGGTCCGGCTGGAATTGCTCCAAGTGCAAGAGAGAGCCTCTCGATCGAATCACCGGACGATTCATCAATCTCAGGGAGGGTAGTGCTATCGGGATGTAAAATCAGGTCTTCAAGGAAATCTCTAGCCCTTACGAGCAGAGTATAAACATTCGTGGATAAATCGAGCTTATTGTTCCTAATGTCGCCAAGAAGGCTCTCATAGAGGTGGGAGAATGTGTTGACATTGTCCAGACCGGCGTAAGCCGCCGACCCTTTAAGGGAGTGTACGGCTCTAAAAAGGGCGTTTAAATTTTCAGTATCACCCGGCGCGTCTCCCATGATGACGAGAATAGACTCCGCCTTGGCAAGCAGTTCTCCCGCTTCCTCCTTAAAATCATCAATGGAATATCCGAAGAGTGAATTATCCATCAATCAGCCGCGAGCCCCATATCATCTACTATTTTTTTCACCATATCTCCAAGCTGAACCACCTTTGCGATACCCATTCCGGCGACATTCTCAGGTTTGGCCGGGTTAAGGGATGAATAGGAATCCTGCGCAAATACCTTGCCACCCAGCTTTACCATATCCAGGAAGCCTATCTTGCCGTCCACGCCATCTCCAGCCAGCACAAGACCCAGTCTCTTTTCAAAACCTTTGCACCTGACGGCGCTAACGAGCATATCATCTATGGGCCTTGGAGCTTTAGTCGCGGAATCTTCCGTTTCTTCATAGTTGCTCAGCTTAAAAGCGGTCTGTTTTGTCTGGGTAACTCCGAACCTTACCTGCTGATTTCCCGATGATATATATACGGCGCCCCGCTTCAATATGCTGTTCTTATCGGCAACAAATACTCTTGCCTCACTATGCCGGTCAAGAAATTCCGCAAAGGATCTCGCATGTTCAACGGACTCCAGGTCGTCAATGACAACAAACAGCGAGGCATTGAGATCTGCAGGGATTCCAGGAACCAGTTGCATGAGAGAAGTAAGTCCTCCCACAACGGAGGCTGCCGCGCAAACCATATTATTTACATTTTTATCGGACAGGGGCTTTTTTTCATCAATATCCATGGCCTTAATACGCTTGGATTTACTAAGATCGACCTGTGAGGCCATTAGAACCGTCTTTGCTATTCTTTGCTGCTGTTCTTCAAGGCTTTCCGTTACTACCTGGGAAGGTTTTGTTATATAGCCGGAGGCCCCGCCCATAAGCGCCTCCAGGGTTTCATCCGCCATTTTGGTAGCTATGGCGCTGATAACCACAACGGGGCAGCGATAGGTATCTTCAACATCAATATCATAGTGAGACTTTAAGACAATGTCATAGCCGCCGCTCATCATCCAATATAATGTCTTAAGGCCGTTCAGCCTCGGCATTTCCAGATCGAGGGTCATAACGTCGGGTTTTAGCTCAGACAGCTTTTTAAGCGCGTCTATACCGTCTTCAGCGGTTCCGACTATTTCAAAACATGGTTCCTTTATGAGCATGTTCGAGATAATATCCCGCCACATCTTCTGATCATCAACAACGAGAACCCTGACCTTTCTCATGCCGATAATACCGTCTGAAAGAAGCTTGCTGAAGACCTCAACTCTTTTATAAACGCCAAGGCCGCAGCAGTTAAACAGTTTTTCAAGATTTTTCTTGCCGTCTATGAGACCGAGGAAGATCTTTTCCGCCTCCGTTAAATCGCTATCTGCCAGGTCACTATGGGAATGTTCTTTTACTATATGAGGGATAAGACCGAATTTTTCCTCAATACCCCTCATATCATCATTTATGTGGTCAAGGCGCCTCATCCCCTCCATTATCATCTGCTGATAGGAGGCGATCCAATTACCACTCTTTTCAACATGATTGGTATTTACAAAACGGAACTTCCCCTCTTTAAGGGCAAGGATATGATAAACGGCATCTTCATTTATAAGATAGGGGCCGGCCTTGGCCCAGACGGCGCTTCCGCCATCAAAATGGACCTCGCCCTCTTCCTGACCGCTGGTAACAAAGAGGATGCCCGTAGTGTTGTTGAGCCCCCACATCTGTATCATATCAACGAGACTCTGCTCGCTGGGACCAAAAAACCCCTCGGCCGACATTAAAACCTCCCTCAATTCCGATTTAGAATATTACCCTTAATTTACCCAAACACCCTTTTATACCTCACCAAAGGCATCCATTACAAGATAAAACTATCCATAAAGGCCCAAGTTTATTGACTTAAGGGCGCTATGGTGATAGCTTATGGCGATGAAAATAAAAACTGCAGAATTTGTTAAAAGCGCCGTAAGGCCTGTTGACTATCCAGAGCTTGGCCTTCCTGAAATAGCCTTTGTGGGGAGATCCAACGTCGGAAAATCCTCACTTATAAACCGCCTTCTAAGCAGGAAGTCCCTCGCCAAGACAAGCTCCACGCCGGGCAAGACGAGGCTCATTAATTATTTCCTCATAAACGGGGATATGGTTTTCGTCGACCTGCCTGGATATGGCTATGCAAAGATCTCGAAGAGTGAAAGGGATTCTCTGGGCAGGATGGTTGAAAAATACCTGTCGACAAGTAAAGAGCTTAAAATGGTCACTGTTTTGCAGGATATGAGGAGGGAGCAGACGGAGATGGATATCACCATGATCGATCTGATCCGTCATCACGGCATTCCGGTTCTTCTTATTTACACCAAGGCGGATAAGTTTTCTAACAACCAAAGAATGAAACGTCTGAAAGAATTAGGGACTTCCTCGACTCCCATAGATTTCGGCCCAATCCCTTTCTCCTCTTCAACCGGGGCAGGGCGGGAAAAAGTCTGGGAATTAATCAATGAAATGATTGAAACAGAAGAAGAGACGTCAACCGACGAATAAGAGCGCCATCAATACCCCTTTCTCCCGAAAATGGCCGGAACAACTCCGTGCTGATAAACAAGAAAAAATCCATAAAAGCTTAGGCCGCCTGCCAGTAGATGTAGGAGTTCGCCTGTGCCAAGAGGGACTATCTTGAAGAGCGCATGGACCGGCGTGTACATAAGGACAGCCTGAAAAAGGACGGACAGAAGAACGGACGCCCATATCCAGCGGTTTGAAAAGAGGGGCACCTTGTACCCTTCCCTGACAATAAAGACGAGGATCACCTCGTAAAGGACGACAAAGTTAAAGACCATCGTCTGCCCCAGCATCAGTTCCAGCCCTGCCGATGAAGCGCCGCCGAAACGGGAAAAGAGAAAAAGGGCGATGCCTGTCCCTGCCACACCGAGGACGGCGATCAAGAGAAGATGGGGCAGGGGAAGGATAGCTTCATCCCGCGGCTTTGGCTTCCTCTTCATGATATCCCTTCCGTAAGGATCTACGGAATATGCAAGAGCCGGGGCGCCGTCGGTGACCATGTTGATCCATAGAAGCAGTATTGCAGTAAGGGGCAGGTTGAGCCCCGATATTACGGCAAGGAATATAATGAGCACCTCTCCCAGGTTTCCCGATAAAAGCAGCATGATGGATTTCTGGATATTATCGTAGATCCCCCTTCCCTCTTCTATGGCGTTGACGATATTTGAAAAGCTGTCGTCGAGCAAGACGAAATCGGAGGCCTCCTTGGCGACATCGGTGCCGCTTCCCACCGCCACTCCGATATTCGCCTTTTTAAGGGCCGGCGCGTCGTTGACGCCGTCCCCCGTCATCGCTACGTTATGGCCAAGCCTCTGCAAGGCAGTCACAATCCTCAGTTTGTGTTCGGGAACGACGCGGGCAAATATATTTGTGTTATCGCGCAGCGCTGCTACAAGCGCTTCATCTCCCATCGCCTCCAGCTCTTCACCGGTTAGCGCCTCCCCTTCGATGCCGATCTCCTTGCCTATGGATCGGGCCGTCTCTTTGTAGTCGCCTGTAATCATGACAGTCCTGATCCCTGCAAGCTTGGTCTTTTCCATCGATTCAATCACGTCTTTTCTCGGCGGGTCGATCATCGCCTGGAGGCCTGCAAAAACAAGATCCTCCTCGTCAAATTGCTCCTTCCTTTCAACATCTTTAAAGGCAAAGGCGAGCACCCGCATCGCCTGGGATGCGTAGAGGTCATTTCTAGCGATGATCTTCTCCCTCATGGCAGCATCCATCTTTTCAATATTTCCGTTTATGAGCACATATGAGCAGTTTTTCAGTATCTCATCGGGGGCCCCCTTTACGTTGACGCTCAACTGGCCCCTATCGGAAACAAGGACGCTCATAATCTTTCTCTCCGAATCAAAAGGCAACTCGTCAAGCCTCGACAGTTCCAGTGAAAATTCCGGCTCTATCCCCGCCTTTCTTGCACTGACCAGGAGCGCCGCTTCAGTGGGGTCGCCAGTGATCTTCCAGAGAGCATCGTCATAATTTAATGTAGCGTTGTTGCATGCCGAACCTATCCTGAAGAGCCTCTCGTCAATGGTATCGGATAAACCCCCTTCAGGGTCATAGCCGCTGCCGGACAGGGTTGTTTCGCCATCCGGCGTCCATCCTCTCCTCACGGTCATCTGGTTTTCCGTAAGCGTCCCCGTCTTGTCGGTGCAGATTACGTCGCAACTGCCGAGGGTCTCTACAGAGGAGAGTTTACGAACGAGCGTTTTTTTTGCCAGCAGCCTTTTTGCGCCCACGCTTAGCGAGATGGTGACAACGGCAGGGAGCGCCGTAGGGACGGCGGCAACGGCAAGGCTTATGGCGATGAAGGCGAAGGCGACAAAGGCATGCCATGTGACCATGCCGCTTGCCATATATTCCCTGGCAAAGGAGGCGATAAAGATAAAGAAGCATATGGCGATGATGGCGTAGCCGAGCTTCCTGCCAAACCGGTCCAGCCGCCACTGCAGCGGCGTCATCTCCTCCTTCGCCTCCTTTATCAGGTGCGTGATCCTTCCGATCTCCGTATCCATACCCGTTGCAGTAACGACGGCGACGGCATTTCCTGTCGCCATCGAAGTGGATGAAAAGAGCATATTCCTGCGGGAGCCGAGAGTCACAGTTTCGCCGATAAGATCGCTGTTTTTTTCAACGGGGAGGCTTTCCCCCGTAAGGGTCGCCTCCTCCGTCTTCAGACGAACAGCCTCTATGATGCGTGCATCGGCGGGGACTTTATCCCCCGACTCCAGGAATATTATGTCTCCCGGAACAAGATACCTGGAATCAAGGATAATCTTCCTGCCGTCTCTAAGGACAAGCGCCTTGATTGATGTCAACCTTTTTAGCGCCTCCAGCGACCTGCTTGCCGATAGTTCCTGAAAAAACCCGATAAATGCATTGGCAAGGAGTATTGCAAGGATGATCGTAGAATCGATGTATTCACCGATGATGATTGAAAAAGTTACGGCAAAGAGAAGGATATAGATGATGAAGCTTTTAAACTGGCTGAGAAAGATGAAAAGGGGATAGACTTTCGATTTCGTCTCAAGCTCGTTAAGACCAAACTCTCCCTGCCTCCTGAGCGCCTCATCCTCCCCGAGCCCCAGGCGTGATGTCTTGAGCCTTGAAAGAACGTCATCAGAAGAGAGTTTATAAAAATCCATACATGATACCTATCTTTACCTATAAGATGATTCTATCATATAGAGCCTTCCTATTATTATACTAGATATGTAAAGGAGGGATCAGAACTTTATGAAAATAATAATTCAAGGATTATAAATTGAAGTAAATAACTCAAGTTTCGCACCCCACCTGCTCATCTAATTTGAGCAGTGAGGATAGGAAACACTTTAAAGAATCAAGCAA
>JAVVFD010000102.1:0-9502 GCA_032250935.1 bacterium | reverse complement strand
CCATGAAAAAAAGCTTTTTATCGAAAAAACCGTGTCAAGAGATTTCTTTCATTTTTTTCGCTGAATAGTTACAAAATCTCGAAGGTATATGACGCCCTGGATATGGCATCAAAAAAGTTTGGCAAACATACCCTTTGTCATGGCTCAAGCCTTCCCGCAAAAACCATGGCGCAGCACGAGGGGGAAAGGGGAGATGCAAGCGAAAGGAGCGAAAGGCTATTCAAGGGCGAAAATAAAAGACAAAAGCTCGGCCTGCCGCTGCTTGACATAAAGGTCTAGAGCAGTCCGGACAAGATCTTTAGACAGGATAAAAGGGCAAACAGGATATGGAACAAATCAGATCCGGTAAATCCTGTCAAAAAAAGATTGGACACAGATCAATAACGATTTTGACTGATAATTCAATAATCATTGACTCCATCTGCAATGCTGTTATAATTCTTCATTAAATAGTTAACAATAAAATTCAGGAGGTAAAAATGAAGTATCTAAAGATTATTTTCATATTACTAATTGCAACACAACTAAGCGGATGCCTGCTTACGAGAATCGTATCGGCCCCAATGCGTGCCGTTGGTGGGATACTGACAATTATTCCCGTCGCCGGCGATGCCGCCCATACTGTCATAGATGGCGCAGCAGATGTTGTTGATGAAGTACCGATCTAATATATAGCCCTGGGATATGCAGGCATCCTGTCTGCATATCCCATTTTCCTTCTACCGGATATCTGAATAGATTATAGCCTCTAGCCCCTTTTAGTTTCAGTTGAAATGTCTGTGCTTGTTGCTATAATGCTCCATTTATATCCGCTTAAAAAACATAAAGAAAGGATTTCTCACTATGGCTGGAGTTAATAAGGTAATACTGATCGGAAACCTCGGCAGAGACCCTGAGGTAAGGTACACCAAAAGCGGTCAGGCGGTAGCCTCTTTCAGTCTTGCAACCTCCGAAAGATGGACGGGCAAAGACGGCAACAAAGAGGAAAAGACCGAGTGGCATCGCATTGTTGCATGGGGAAAGCTTGGCGAGATATGCGGCGAATATCTCTCTAAAGGGAAGCAGGTCTATATTGAAGGCAGGCTCCAGACAAGAGAGTGGGAAGATAATGACGGCAACAAGAAACAGACTACAGAAATAGTTGCCAACAACATGACCATGCTGGGCCAGGCTGGAGGCGGCAGTGGTGGATATGACGGTGGTGGCGGTAGCGGCGAATCACGTGGATCATCATCATCTCAGGGTTCATCACAGGGTTCGTCATCTGGCGGAGCTGATGATTTCGAGGACGATGATATACCGTTCTAGAACTTCCCGGCTTATAAAATTTAAAGCCCCTTTCACCTCTTTGAGAGTGTAAGGGGCTTTTTTATTGCTCCCTTTGCATCCCCTCCTTTTTTATACAACCACAAAGGCAGAAAGGTCATATAAATTTGAGACTAACTCTTGACGAGATATTTTATTACAGCAAAGTCGCAGAGATCGCAAAGATAAAGGTCCATATCTTCATCCAATTGATCCTTATTCTCAATATCCCGATGCTACACTCTAGTCTTTCAGGTCTTTATATCATTGTTTTTTCTTTACGTACTTCGCGCCTTTGCGGTCGTCTCAACTTCTCTTTACGAATGAACCAAAGATTTCAGGTAGCGATCAATCCTTTTAAGCCCCTCTTCCAGCCTCTCCATTGAGGTCGCATAAGAAAGGCGTATGAAACCTTCTCCACCATCACCGAAGTCGACCCCGGGGGTGGCCGCCACCAGAGCCTTTTCAAGCAGGTCATTGCAGAAGGAAAGAGAATCTGTCGTATACTTTTCTACGTTTACAAGGACATAAAAGGCGCCCTCAGGTCTTGAGCCGACCTTAAGGCCGATTTTCTCAAGTCCTCCCAACAGGAAATCACGCCTCTTTTTGAATTCATCTCTCATAGCAGCAAGGTCATCGCCTGGCCCCTCAATGGCTGCAAGACCGGCCCACTGGCTCAAGGTGGGAGCAGATATAAAAAAATTCTGGACCAGCTTCCTGACCGGAAGGATAAACTCTTCCGGGACAATAAGATAGCCAAGCCTCCAGCCCGTCATTGCATATCGCTTTGAAAAACCGTTTACCACAAAGGCATTTTCACTATATTCAAGTATGCTATGGTCTGCCCCGTCATAAACAAGCCCCTCGTAGATTTCATCGGAGACAATAGTCACGCCCAGTCGCGATATGGCATCCAGGTCTTCGGATGACATCACCGCCCCTGTGGGATTCTCCGGAGAATTGATGAGGACGGCCCTCGTTTTTTCGGATATTTTACTCTCAATGTTGCTCGGACTGAACCTGAAATTATCGGCCTCACAAGTGCGAACGAAGATCGGAACTCCGCCAAAAAACCTCACGAAATTTGCATAACAGGCGTAATGAGGGTCCGTCATTATCACCTCATCTCCGGGATTTAAGAGGGAGGCAAAAACCATCTGGAGAGCCGGGGAACTGCCCGAAGTCAATATGACCCTTTCCGGTGAAATATTTATGCCATAACGGCTCTTGTAGGTCTCTGCAATGGCGGCCCTCAACTGAGGAAGACCAAGAGAAGGGGCATAGCGGGTTCTGCCATCATCAATCGCCTTTTTGGCCGCATCCCTGACAAAGACGGGGCTGTCGAAATCGGGCTCGCCTACCTCCAGGTGAACGATGTCCACCCCTTCGGTTTCCATTTCCTTCGCCCTTTCCAGGATATCCATAACGAGAAAGGGGGTAATAGATTCCGTCCGTTCAGGCATAACAAACCTGTGATCGCTCATTTTATTCTCCAAGTGAGAATTCAGCTTTAATGAATAGAAAAGCAGTCAAAAGAGGAACTGCCATGGCTGTAGTACCGGCAGCTTAATAAAAGACACAACTAACTGGATAAAGGCCGGGAAGGCGTAAGTTCAGCTCAAATACGTAAAGGGATTAAACTACTTCAGGAGTTTAATATAATGCTCCGCATCACTCTTGATCGTTTCACTTATTTCGCCCTCAAGACATTTCTTGAACGCCTCCAAGGCGGCCTTATTTTTCTTTAACTGCAGGTAGGCAAGACCAAGCTTGAATCTTGCCTCAGCAGAGTTGGGAGACTGATGCAGCAGTTTTTTTAGCTCATTAACCGCTTCCTCGTACATCTTCCTCTCATAATATACGGTAGCTATATTATAACGCGGCAGAAGAAATTGCGGGGCAAATTTCAGGGCGGTCCTGTAACTATCGAGGGCCTTCTTGAAGTCACCTTTTTTGTAATAGGCCCAACCTATATTATTATAGGCCATCTCCGGCGTTCCGTAGAGTACATTAGACGTGGCCTTTTCAAAGGTTGTGATCGCTTCATCATAATCTTCGCGATCTAAATAGACCGTCCCCAGATTGTTATATGCGGCCGAATACCCCTTATCAATCTCTATTGCCTTTTTAAAGTGGCTGATGCTGTCTTCATGCCTGTCCAGGCTGAAATATACCAGGCCGAGCGCATTTTGCACCTCCTTGTTACGAGACGCAAGACTCTCAGCATAGAGCAGTTCCTTAAGAGCCCCCACACGATTCCCCTCGTTATAGTAGGAAAGACCTAATGTGTAGTGGATATCGACCTCGTTGGGCTTCTTTTTGCCCCTGTCAGTTGAAGCGCAGGACAGGATTAGAAGCAAAGGAAGCACTGAAATAATAATTTTTAAACCGGATAACATCTATAATACTCCTTATAATGCGAACAAAATGTTGCGAGATCAGCTATAAGCTAAAGATATTTCCCCATAATGAGCTCAAGGTCACCTTTGGCCTTGGCGGGAATCTTAGCTCTATCGGTAAGGATTGCTCCTTCCATCGCTGAACCACATCTGCAATCAGCCTTCCCTCCAAGAGATTTTGCCGACTCTACAATTATGGACTTGGCCATGGCGACGTTATTCCTTATTATTTCCAGAATGGCCTCAACGGTTACATCCTCTTCTTCCTCGTGCCAGCAGTCATAGTCCGTTGAAAGTGCTATAGTTGCGTAGCAGATCTCGGCCTCTCTGGCCAGTTTGGACTCCGGTATATTTGTCATACCGATAACATCCACACCCCAGCTGCGGTATAGATTTGACTCGGCTCTGGTTGAAAATTGGGGGCCTTCTATACAGATATATGTGCCGCCTTTATGAACCTTGGCGCCTGCCCTCTTTGCAGCATCATAAACTATATTACTGAGGTCAGGGCAGAGGGGGTCGGCAAAGGTTACGTGACCTACTATGCCATTTCCAAAAAAAGTCGACACCCTCCCCTTTGTCCTGTCTATAAACTGATCCGGGATGACTATGTGACCCGGCTCTATCTCCTCCTTCATACTTCCAACAGCGCTAACCGATATTATCCTCTCAACGCCAAGCTTCTTCATGCCGTAGATATTTGCCCTGAAATTCAGCTCCGACGGGAGTGTACAGTGCCCCCGTCCGTGCCTCGGAAGGAATACCATTTTCACCCCTTCAAGCTCTCCGACTATATATTTATCAGAAGGCGCGCCAAAGGGCGTATCAATCTCCACCTCTTCAACATTCATAAGCTCTTCAATATCATAAAGTCCGCTGCCGCCAATTACTCCGATTACACTCAAATCAAGCCTCCATAGAAATTATTAACAGCCCTGAAAAGTAACATTTAAAGATAAATCGGTCAAGGAATTTCACCTCTTCAGCCTGCCTCTCAACTGCCCGCATGCCGCCGATATATCATCGCCCTTACCGCTTCTCGTTATTACCGTCATCCCTTTATCAAGGAGATATTTATGAAAACTGTCAATCCGCTCTTTAGACGGACGCTTGAATGAGGCCCCCTCATATTCATTAAAAGGGAGCAGATTGACCATGGACGGTATACCCCTTAAGAGCGCAACCAGCCTTTTTGCATCTTCAGGCGAATCGTTTATACCTTTCAGCATTACATATTCAAAGGTAATCTTTCGCCTTGGAGGGAGGGGATAAGCCCTGCAGGCCGCAAGGAGAGACTCAAGTGAATATTTTTTATCTACGGGCATTATCTTTTGCCTCACCTCATCTGTTGTGGCATTAAGGGATACGGCAAGGTTGATATTTGTATCCTGCCCCAGCCTTACTATCTGAGGAACGACTCCTGCCGTGGATAGCGTCACCTTTCTAATAGATATACCCAGACCCTGATCGCAGGTTATTATACCTATAGCCCTTACTACATTTTCATAATTAAGAAGAGGCTCGCCCATCCCCATAAAGACGATATTGGTGATTTTCTCGCCTTCATCGAGGCTCTTCATAAGGCAAAGTATCTGGTTTATTATCTCTGATGTCTCAAGATTTCTCTTGAAACCGATTGAACCTGTAAGACAAAAAGCGCAATCAAGAGGGCAGCCCACCTGGGAAGAGATGCAAAGCGTCCGACGACTTCCGTCCCTTATGAGAACCGACTCTATCCCCTCACCGTCACTTAATTCATAAAGATATTTCGATGTCCCGTCAGATGAATTCTCCTCCTTTTCAAGACGGATTGAGCTTATGTAAGCGAGCTCTTTCAGCTCTTCCCTGAACGACCTGGAAAGATTGCTCATCTCGTCAAAATCATCGACCTTATATTGATAAAGCCACTTGAAGATCTGGGCCACACGATACTTCTCTTTACCCATCCCTGCTACAAAGGTCTCCAGTTCACCTAGAGACATATTCTTTATATCAACTTTCATAAATTAATGCCTTTTTCTTTTCCTGACACTGATACATACAGTATAAATGTAAAGGGTAAATGAAATACGCCAGACCTAAAACTTCCTCGACCTGATTATTACCGTTGCCAGAATAAACCCGAGGAAACCCGCCATCAGAAAACCGGCAATCCCGAGTACGGGAAAGCCCCAAAGCAAAGGGCCCTTCCCGGTCGTCATGATAAGTGAAGACCCTATAATAATGGCGGAAATGATAAGCCCGAGGGATAAGCGGTTGCTGGACCGGTCTATTTCGTCAACGAGATTTTCCAAACCTATATGCACGAAATCTATAGTGAACTTGTCGCTGATCAGTTTTTTCATAAGCTGCCTCATCTGTCCGGGAAAGACCTTTGCAAGCTTATCTACTTCATGGGCGGCTTCAAACAACTCTTTTCCCATCTTCTTCGGCGAATACCATATCTTCATGAGTTCGCCCGCATACCTTCCCCCCGCAACCAGCATATCGAGGCCGGGGTCAAGCTGCCTGACCAGCCCCTCCAGCTCTATGATGCATTTATCCAGAAGGACGAGGTCCATTGGGAGTTTGATATTGTAACTGGCAGCTATCCTTGTATAGTTAAGCAGCAGTTCTCCAAGGCTGGCGTCCTTTATAGGCTTGGAAAGGTAAGTTTCAAGTATGTCCTGAAAATCCCTGCTTAAGGCATCAAGATCGGTACTTTCCGGAACGAGTCCCATTTCCAGATAATTCTCGACAAGCATCTTGTAATCGCCCTTAACGATGGCGAGCAGGATATTTGCAAGATTTTCTATCATATCTTCAGAAAGTCTTCCGACTATTCCGAAATCGACAAAACCGAGTTTTTTGCCGTCTACAACAAATATATTGCCGGCATGGAGGTCGCCGTGGAAAAGTCCGTGCCTGAATATCTGGGCAAAGAAAATGTCTGAAAGGGTTCTAGCAAGAACACTGCAATCAGAGCCCATCCTTTTAAGCTCTGGTATATTATCAATCTTGACGCCTTCTATCCTTTCAAGGGTCAAGGCCCTGGTCGTTGTAAAATCCCAGAAGACCCCGGGTATAATTACCCTGTTGTCATCCCTTAGGTTTCTTGATATCTTTACAATATTACTCGCCTCCAGGACAAAATCGAGCTCTTTTCTGATCCCCCTTGAAAACTCGTCAACCACGCCGACTGGATTATATAGCCTCGTTTCAGGTACATACCTGTCGATAAGCTTGGACATCAGATAAATAAGCTCAATGTCCGTGCTTATAATCTTTTCTATGTCCGGTCTTTGAACCTTTACGACAACTTTCGTACCGTCATGGAGCAGCGCTTTATGGACCTGCGCGATGGATGCAGCTGCAACAGGTATCTCGTCAAACTCCTTAAAAACTTCGGAAAGTGGAGCGCCGAACTCCGTTTCAATAATTTTTTTTACTTCAGGGAAAGGAACTGGCGGGACATTATCGAGTAGTTTATTAAACTCCTCAGAATACTCATAAGGGACGAGATCGGGCCTGGATGCGATGAGTTGCCCAAGCTTAATGAAGCTTGGGCCCAACGCTTCAAAGGCCAGCCTTAGCCTCTCCGGAAGGGACAAGACCTCTTTCTGCTCGGACAGTTTCCTCTTTCTTATCCTCCTGTGGATCGGAATAAGCAGATGAAGATGGACCATCTCCATGAGGCCATAGAGACCGTGGCGCATAAAGACGCCTACAATGACCCTTAATCTCTGGACATTCCTGTATGTGAGGTTTATTTTTTTAAACGGGTGAAACATATTCCCTCAAATCAATCAAGCAAAGTAAAATCAATCTGTCTCTTATCAATATCCACCCTCGCTACACCTACCCTCAGTTCATCCCCCATCCTGAATACACGCTTCAACCTTTCGCCGGTTAGGGAATGCCCCTTTTCATCATATATGTAATAATCGTCACCAAGAGAGCTTATATGTATTAGACCCTCAACAAAGAGGCCCTCAAGCTCTACAAAAAGCCCGAAAGAGGTGACGCCCGTAACAAACCCGCCATACTCTTCCCCAACCTTATCCAGCATAAACTGGGTCTTTTTGAGATCGACGACATCGCGCTCCGCCTCCATGGCCTTTCTCTCCCTTGCAGATGTCTCCTCCCCCATAGCAGGCAAAAGCTCGGCAAGTTTCTCCACCACTTTCCCCTGGCCCTTTCCCTTAGATGCAGCCAGCTTCATCGTCCTGTGGATCATCAGATCGGGGTACCTTCTTATAGGTGATGTGAAATGACAATACTCTGCAGAGGCAAGACCGAAGTGACCGATATTTTCAGGGCTATATACAGCCTGTTTCATTGAGCGTAGAAGAACGTGGTTGATAGTTCTTTCCTCGGGCCTTCCCGAGACCTCACCTAAGACACGCTGCAGCTCCTTAGGTGAAGGGCTGTCTCCCTTAAGAGTATACCCGAAATTATGTATAAATTCCCTGAAGTTTGCCAGCTTTTCGGAATCGGGCTCCTCGTGAATCCTGTAAAGAAGGGGCATCTTTTTCCCAGTCAGATAGGAAGCGACCGCCTCGTTTGCCGCCAGCATGAACTCCTCGACTATCATATGGGCAAGATTCCTCTCGGAGCGGACGATAGCCTCGATCCCTCCCTGTATATCTATGATTATCTGCGCCTCGGGGAGATCAAAGTCTATGCAGCCCCTCTCTCTGCGGAACTCCTTGAGGTAATCGCAAAGTTCCTCCATAATTTTAAGGTCCGGCAGTATAGTTTCATATTCCTTTGTCAAGGCTTCATCGCCGTCAAGGAGGATCTTTTTAACGGCCGTATAAGTAAGCCTGAAATCGCTTCTGATAACGCTGGAATAAAAGCTCTGGTCTACCCGCTCGCCCTTCCTGTTAAATTCCATCTCGGCCGTCATGGTGAGCCGATCCACCCTGGGATTGAGACTGCATATCCCGTTTGACAAACGTTCGGGCAGCATAGGTATGCATCGATCGGGGAAATAGACGCTCGTGCTTCTGGCATATGCCTCTTTGTCGAGAGGCGAACCTTCCTTCACATAATGGCTTACATCTGCTATGGAGACCCAGAGCCTGATATTGCCGTTCTTCTCACGCCTGACGGAAACGGCGTCATCAAAATCCTTAGCCGTCTCTCCGTCTATAGTGACCGTCGTCATTCCTCTCAGGTCCACCCGCCCTTCAATATCCGAGTCGCTGACACTATCCGGAACGCCATCTGCCTCGGCAAGCGCCTCTTCAGGAAATATGGCTGAGATATTGTGCTTTATAATAATTGACTGGATCTCCACCTCGGGATCATCGGGCCTGCCGATGACCTGAATTACGAGACCTTCAGGGCTTCTATTCTTTACAGGATAGGAAGTTATTTCAACAAGAACAACATCTCCATCCTTTGCTCCCATATCCTCACCCTTGGGAATATAGAGATCCTGCAAAATTCTTTTTTCTTCGGCCACTACATAACCAAATTTCTTGCCCTTCTCATATCTTCCGACAAGAGTCTTGTGAGCCCTCTCGATAACACGTATAATGCTGCCGTCTCTTTTCCCTCCCGGCTTTTGCCCTTCCACTCTGGCCACGACATGATCACCATGCATGGCAAAGCTTACGCCCTTTGGCCGCACAAACACGTCCTCTCCACCCTCATCGGGCAAGACGAACCCGAAGCCATCAGGATGCATCTGGAGCCTTCCTGTGACAAGATTCATTTTTGATGGAACGCCATAGCGTCCACCTTTTATCCTGACAATCTCTCCACTTGTCACCATAGAGTTAAGTAACGTCAAAAGAGAGGCCCGCCCGTTC
>JAVVFD010000101.1:0-9643 GCA_032250935.1 bacterium | reverse complement strand
CTCGTCAACCAAACCTTAATTTGAGGTCGTGATTTTATCTCATTTTATTACATGCCACAACTTTTGAACGTTACCAATCTATTATGAATGAACCATCAGCAGCCAGCGTAAAGGTAATACTTTTCAGATGGGCCGGCAAGTGGGGTCCCTTCAGCGTCAAGATCCCCTGCGGTGAATGTACCCTTACCAAGGACGTGATCTACGATACGCTTGAAAGAGAGCTGTCGGGCATTCCCGTTGAGCTTGATATCCGCGAGTGGCTTAGCGAATGGTGGAGACCTCTTTTTAAAGGTGGTTGGCATGCCCCCATCGTCATGGTAGACGGCAGGGTCATCAGCCAGGGAAGCGCCCTGAACAGGGGGCTTTTCACCCAGGCGGTGATAGAGGCCTATTCTAAAACAAGGGTGATCAGCGGAAACCACCTCTTTGGAAAGGAGGGATGCCCTCACTGCATGCGCGCCAAGGGATACCTGGAAAAGGCGGGTATAGACTACCTCTATCACGATGTCGTTAAGGAGCCACGCGCACTCTATGAAATGCTGGCAAGAGTCAAGCCGATTGTAGGACCGAAAACTCCCATCACCGTCCCCCAGATATGGATTGAGGGCTCCTATGTGGGCGGTGCCGATGAGCTGGGTAAGATTGCAAATCAGGATATGGAGGGAGTCCGCAGAGGAGATGATGAAGCACGTCGATATACCCCTCTATGAAGCTAAAGGCGCCGGTAAAAACCGGGTCGTTGCCCTTGGATATTAATGCCCGTCTACGATATGTCTTTATTCCCTGCATAAAAATAGCAATAAACCCGACTTCCCCCCCTGAAAGTTGATCTTCTTGATCAGGACTTCCGGAAGATTGGCTATCTCTTTCCAGAACGTGATAAAATAGCGACCATGAAAATTATTCTTGCCCCCATGGAGGGGCTTCTTGACGAATGCATGCGTGACATTCTAACCTCTCAGGGTGGCTTTGATCTTTGCATGACTGAGTTCCTGCCAGTGACTGACAAGATAGAGCCGGTCAAAAAATTCAGGCGCCTTTGTCCCGAAATGGATCAGGGCTGGCGTACGCCTTGCGGAACGCCTGTAGCGCTGCAGCTGCTTGGCTCTCTGCCCGAGGCGATGGCGGCCAATGCGGAGCGCGCCGTTCGGCTTGGCGCTCCAGGACTGGATATAAATTTCGGCTGCCCCTCCAGGCTTACCAATCGCAGGGGCGCAGGGGCGGCTCTCTTGAAGCACCCGGGCAGGCTTTATGAGATAATGAAGGCCGTAAGGGATGTTGTGCCTGAAGGCGTGAGTCTCTCTGCCAAGGTGCGGCTTGGCTATGACGATACGAATCTCCTGTTTGAAAACGTCACTGCCATAGAGGAGGGAGGCGCGGATTTCATAAGCGTTCACGCCCGCACAAAGTCCGATGGCTACAGCTCTCCGGCAAGGTGGGAATGGTTTGCAAGGATAAAAGAGGTATGCAATATTCCCCTTGTTGCAAATGGAGATATAAACAGCGTTAAGGATTATCTAAGATGCATTGAGATAAGCGGCTGCAGTGATGTAATGATCGGGCGCGGCGCCGTATCTTCTCCCGGTCTTGCAGGGGAGATAAAGGCGGTCCTTGCCGGGGGCATCCCAAAAAAACCAGGCTGGCCCGAGATCCAATCGATGCTGACGGCAATGGCCGAGGCTAGACGAGAGACGCACGATGACCGTCGCATCGCTATGCGTGTAAAACAATGGCTTGTCTACCTGAAGAATGAATATGAAGAGGCGGGGCGATGTTTTCAGGATGTTAGTTGCATAAATGAATACTCTGCCATGCTGCCCTTCATGAATAGTTGACAATTGATGAGGGATAAATGACAATTAATGATTGAAAGAAATAATATTGTTGTAGAGAATAATCAGGATGAGTATGGACCGGGACAAATCTTCCGATAAGGAAGTCTATAAGAAAAAGTTGGTCGTAAGCGCCGCTGATGCGGTACTAGAAGCTTCCGTCGGCCTTGACGATGCCAATGCGGGCGCCCTGCCGCCACCCCCTGTTGTGAAGAGTGAAAAGGCCAGGCATTCGGCCCTTTATGCTTCCATCGTACTTGTTGTTGGACTGGCGCTCAAGCTCAAGTGGGCGCTTCTCTTTGCGCTGACGAAAGTAAAGTCCATATTCGTTGCGCTGAATTTCCTCAAGTTCGGCGCCGTCCTGAAAACGGGCCTCTCCATGATAGTTTGTATCTGGGCCTATGCATTAAACTGGGGCTGGGCATTTGCCGCAGGCTTTGTCCTGCTCATCTTTGTTCACGAGTTGGGCCACGCCATCGCCCTCAGGTATTTCGGAATCAAGTCGGGCGTGCCCATCTTCATACCTTTTGTTGGCGCCTTTATCGCCATGAAGGAGCTTCCTCATAATGTCAGGATAGAGGCCTGGACTGGAATCGCGGGGCCATTGCTCGGTACGGCTGGGGCGACGCTCTGCTGGGGAGTCGCTCTTTATACGGGAGATATGTTCTGGTACGCCCTGGCCTATACGGGCTTTTTTCTCAACATATTCAATCTAATTCCCATAAGCCCCCTCGACGGCGGCAGGACTGTTGCAGCCATATCTCCAGGGATCTGGATATTCGGTTTCATAGGCATTCTTCTCCTGTTCCTTCAATCATTCAATCCCATACTCTTATTCATTCTCCTCATATCGGGCGGGAAGATCCTGGCCCGCTGGAGGAACAGGGAGGCCGTAGACGAGGAGTATTACAAGGTCAGCCTCTTTACAAAGGCGCTTATCTCATCGGTTTATTTCGGCCTCATCGGCTTTCTGGTGTTGGGGATGAAGGCGACGCATTTCACGATCTAGAGTTTTATTGATCGGAAAGGTTGAGTTTACAATAAATAGCATTGCTCCCGTTTAATCGTCTCTGATTGATAAATTCGAGGTGGCTCAATATGGCTGAAAAAGAGAGATTCATACTCGCCCTGGACCAGGGTACAACAAGTTCAAGAAGCATTCTTTTCGACCGGAGCGGCGCTCCCATGGCCCAGGTTTCCAGGGAGTTCAGGCAGATCTATCCGAGGCCGGGATGGGTGGAACACGACCCTATGGAGATATGGGAGAGCCAGCTTAGCACCCTCAAAGAGGTCGTCAATAGCTCTGGAGCCAAGGCCTTGGATATTGCCGCCCTGGGGATTACCAACCAGAGGGAGACGGCCATAGTATGGGAACGATCTACTGGAAAACCGGTCTACAATGCAATAGTCTGGCAGTGCAGGCGCACAGCCCCAATATGCGAGGAACTCAAAGAGCGCGGCCTGGAGGAAATAATACGGGAGAAGACGGGCCTCGTCATAGACGCCTATTTCTCAGGCACCAAGATCAAATGGATACTTGAAAATGTGGAAGGGGCAAGGGAGAGGGCCGGGAAAGGGGAACTCTGTTTCGGCACGGTAGATTCCTGGCTCATATTCAATCTGACGGGCGGAAGGGCTCATCTTACCGACATAAGTAACGCCTCAAGGACCATGCTCTTTAACATCATGGAAAAGAGGTGGGACACAGAGATCCTTGACATCCTCGGCATACCGGAGGCGATGCTGCCCGAAGTCAGGCCCTCGGGCGGACTCTTTGGAGAGCTGGATGAGACCATCCTTGGAAGGGCCATCCCCATCGCAGGTGCGGCTGGAGACCAGCAGGCGGCGCTCTTCGGACAGGGCTGTTTTGAAAAGGGACTTGCAAAGAACACCTACGGCACGGGCTCGTTCCTCCTCATGAATACGGGTAGTGAGGCTGTGGCATCAAAAGAGGGCCTTCTTACGACTGTCGCCTGGGGGATAGACGGCCGAACCGAATATGCCCTCGAGGGGAGCATCTTCATTACGGGGGCCGCCGTCCAGTGGCTTCGAGATGAGATGAAGCTCATAGAGAATGCGGCCGATACGGAGCTTATAGCTACATCAATCGATGATTCCGGAGGGGTTTATTTTGTTCCCGCCTTTGCCGGCCTTGGCGCGCCATACTGGGACATGTATGCCAGGGGAACCATAATCGGACTCACCCGAGGCGCCGGAAGGGCACATATAGTTCGGGCCACCTTGGAGGCTATAGCCTTTCAGGTTAAGGACCTCATTGCCGCCATAGAGGCTGACTCGGGCATTAAGCTAAAGGAGCTCAGGGTAGATGGCGGGGCTGTCGCGAACGCCTTTCTCATGCAGTTCCAGGCGGACCTGCTGGGCGTTCCCCTTGTTGTGTCCAATGTTGCTGAAACGACGGCGCTTGGAGCGGCATATCTTGCAGGCCTTACGGTCGGTTTCTGGAAAGATCAGGACGAAATATCCTCACACTGGCAGGAAGGGATGCGTTATGAACCGATCATGGACAAAGGGAAGGCCGCCTGTCTCTATGCAGGCTGGAAGAGGGCAGTCGAGCGGGCAAAGGGATGGGCCATTGGACACGAACCCCAATGAACGATGTTTTTTTAAAAGATCTGAATGCTGTTGGAAGAGGTTTGATTAAGGTCAATGTGCGATGAATGAGATCCGTTTCGGAAAAAAGGAGATCGCCTGGCTTACGGCAATAATGGCGGTAGTCTCTCTTGCCTGCGTAAGCGTGGCATCCCTGATTTTGTACGAAGCTGCCTTTGAGGTACAGGAACAGCGCCTTTTGGAGACGGTCAAGGGCCAGGCCCGCCTTATAGAGTCGATCAATATGCATAACGCCAGGCATGAGAGCATCTATAAACACGGTGAAGACCCCTTTGAAAACACACTCAAGGAGATTAGCGAGGCACGCAGTAATTTTAAAGGGTTCGGTGAAACGGGAGAATTTACAATTGCCGAGCTTAAAGATAATAAAGTAAATTTCCTCCTTAAGCACAGAGATGAAGAGATATCCTTCGGCAATAATGGCAGCGGCTCCTTCGCTGCGGGGGCCTCATGGACCAAGCCGATGAAGGCGGCGCTTGACGGAAAATCCGGCACCATGGTGGTCCTTGGTTACAGGGGGGGGGGAGTGCTGGCCGCCTACGAACCTGTTATGACTGATGGCGGGAGAGTAGGTATAGTTGCAAAGATAGATATTGATGAAATGAGAGCGCCATTTATAAGAGCCTCCCTCTTTACCGTCCTGATAGGTATTTTCCTTCTATGGGCGGGATTGTTCCTTTTCAGGCGTATAAGCATCCCGTTGATAAAGGAACTGATGGACAGGGAGGAGCGTTTCAGGTCGACCTTCGAACAGGCCGCTGTGGGAATGGCCCATATATCCAAAGATGGCCACTGGCTCTACGTTAATAAAAAGCTGTGCGATCTTGTAGGCTACAGCCGTAAAGAACTGCTGGCCAGGACCTTTCAGGAAATAACATATCCACAGGATTTGAGTATATGTGCTAAAGAGTCCGACCTTATGCTATCGGGAGAGATTGACAGGTACTCTGCTGAAAAAAGGTATGTCAGAAAAGACGGCTCCCTTTTATGGGTCGATGTGGATATTTCACTGGTCAGAAAACCGACTGGAGATCCTAAATATTTTATTTCCGTTATTAAGGACGTTTCGGCACGTAAAGATATTGAAGAAGAGTTGAGCCAGAAGAAGAGGCTTGTCGCCATGGGGGAGATGAGCGCCCATATGGCCCATGAAATAAGGAACCCCTTGAATTCTATCTATATGGCTTATCAGTGCCTGTATGATTCCAAAGAGATCAGCGATGAAGACAAGGGATCTCTTAAGGTTCTGGGGGCAGGGATAGAAAGACTGGTGTCGATTGCGACTGACCTGCTTGATTTTGGAAGAAGCGACAAACTCTACCTTGAAACCTTTGATATGTCCGCCATGGTCAATTCTGCCATTTACGATTTTGAGGATGAGGCCGGGAAGAAAGGAATCAGTCTGGTAAAAGATCTGGATTTTTCACTTTTTCATATAGAGGCAGATGAGGTAAAGATAAGGCAGGTCATAATAAATGTTATTAAAAACGCCATAGATGCGATGAACGAGGGAGGTGTCCTTACGGTAAAGTTGGAAAGGTGTGGTGAGAGGATGAACATTACCGTTTCTGATACGGGTGCCGGAATGTGCGAATCAGAGCTGCAGAACATATTTATCCCCTTCTTTACTACAAAAAAGAACGGTACCGGGCTGGGCATGGCTATCGTAAAGCACTTTATAGAGCTGCATGAGGGGGAGATAGCTGTAGAAAGTAAAATAGGGGAGGGGACATCATTTAAAATATCTCTTCCCTTTTCTGGTTGAACAGCCTGTAACGGTTTGATAATAGTTTGATTAAATTAAATTATTAAGCCTCACATATACCCTTCGTAAGCTCTTACTTCTTTTTTTGTTTTCCTAGTCGGATAATCCTAAATATTGTCATTTCCCTCCATAAAAGCTATACTGCTTTTCCCTTAACAGGGTTTGTGAAACTATGGAAGCACCACATTAACGTTACCAGTTGTCATTCCCGACCTGATCGGGAATCCATGCTTCTTATATTTTCTGGATCCACGTTTTCACGGGACGGGAATGACGGATACAAAATACATTGCTTCCATGATCTGTAAAATGAATATAGTTGAAAGCCTTGCACTAAAAGTGCATAGTTTTAAACTAGCGTACTGAAACAAATAAAGAATTAACAGGATTGTACCCATATGAATAATGATATGAATAATGATGTTTTAGATGCGATGATAACTCCCGTTGGGAGGATGGAAATCCTTTCAAAGACCGAGGTGAAGCGCCTTCTGGATGCCAGCCGAGGTGAGTTATATGAGGTATTTCGTAATTGTTCGCTTGCCGTTCTTAACTGCGGCAGCCATATCGATTCTGGAAAGGAATTGCTGGAACGATACAAGGCCTTCGACATTCAGGTTATTCAGCAGGAAAGAGGGATAAAGCTGGCGCTAACGGCGGCTCCCTCAAGCGCCTTTGTCGATGGCAAGCTCATTAAGGGTATAAGCGAGCACCTCTTTTCCGTTCTGAGAGATATCGTCTTTCTGGAAGATGAGATAAATGCCAACCCGAGGTTTGATCTTGCCAAGTCGGAGGGGATAACCAACGCCGTATTTCATATCCTTCGTAACGCAAGGGTCTTGAGGCCGAGAGTCATCCCTAACCTGGTTGTATGCTGGGGCGGCCACTCTATCGGTATTGAAGAGTATAACTATACCCAGGAAGTAGGCCATGAGATGGGTCTGCGCGGCCTTGATATTGTAACAGGTTGCGGCCCCGGCGCTATGAAAGGGCCTATGAAAGGGGCAACCATAGCCCATGCAAAGCAGCGTATAAGGGGCGGACTCTATATCGGCATGTCCGAGCCTGGAATTATCGCAGCAGAGCCGCCAAACCCTATTGTAAACGACCTTGTTATCCTTCCCGATATTGAGAAAAGACTTGAGGCATTTGTTCGTACCGGTCACGGCATCGTCGTATTTGCGGGAGGCCCCGGAACGGCTGAGGAGGTCTTGTATATACTGGGCATACTCCTTAATCCGGAAAACCAGGATATCCCCTTTCCACTTATTTTTACCGGCCCCGAATCGTCAAGGGGCTATTTCAGGCAGATCAATAAATTTATCGGAGATACCCTCGGTATTGAAGCTCAGCATCTCTATAAAATCATTATAGATGATGCCGTTCATGTAGCCCGCGAAATAAAGACGGGCATTGAAGAAGTCTATGCTTTCCGGGAAAAAACGAGCGATGCCTTTTATTTTAACTGGCTCATCAGGATTGAAGAGGAGTTCCAAAGACCGTTTGAACCAAGCCATGAGAACATGCGAGCCCTCGAACTTCATAAAGACCAGCCGCGCCATCACCTTGCAGCGAACCTGCGCCGCGCATTTTCCGGTATAGTCTCGGGAAATGTCAAGGCTGAAGGGATTTTTAGTATTGAAAAGCACGGTCTTTTCGATATAGACGGAGATGCCGCTATAATGGAGTCTCTTGACCTGCTTTTAACCTCTTTCGTTGAGCAGAACCGCATGAAGATATCAGGCGGATATATGCCCTGTTACCGTATAAAGAAGTGATCCCTCCCTTCCTCTCTTTTTGAAGGAAGGGCTTTTTGTCTGTCCCCATGCAATATCAAGATCTTATGACCCTGCTTACCTATGACCACTAAGAGGAGAAGCTCTGCCGCCCTTATCGACGGGCCTGTTCATTCATTGCTGATAAAAATGACGATCCCCATGATCTTCGGCATGCTCTCCGTCATCGGCTTTAATCTCATCGATACCTATTTTGTTAGTCACCTTGGAACAACGGAGCTGGCCGCCATGAGCTTCACCTTCCCCGTAGTCATGGTTATAGCCAGTATATCCCTCGGCCTTGGAGTGGGGGCCTCGGCAACCATCTCCAGGGCGATAGGCGAGGGGGACCATGACAGGGTCAGGCGCCTTACGACAGACTCACTTTTTCTTTCCTTCCTCATCGTGGCTCTTTTTGTCTCTGCGGGCCTCATGCTGCTTGAGCCGACCTTTACCCTGCTAGGCGCTTCCGGCAGGAGTCTCACTCTCGTAATCGACTATATGCTTATATGGTACCCGGGCGTCCTCTTCCTCATCATACCTATGGTAGGAAATAACGCCATCAGGGCTACGGGAGATACAAAGACGGCAAGCGCCATCATGCTTATCGGCATGAGCTTAAATCTTCTACTCGACCCGCTCTTTATTTTCGGCCTTGGCCCTTTTCCACGGCTTGAGCTTAAGGGGGCGGCCATTGCAACCGTAATCGCCCGGGCAGTTACCTTTACCCTGGCGATGTATGTCCTATCCCGACGCAAAGGGATGCTTACCCTTAACTATCCGGGGATGGTGCAGATTATCGCTTCATGGCGTCAAATACTCTACATAAGCCTTCCAGCGGCCGCATCCAATATTATCATCCCCATATCGATAGCAATCATCACCAGAATGATAGCCTCATACGGCCCTGAAGCGGTAGCCGCCTTCGGCGTCGCCTCGCGAATAGACATGTTCGCCCTCATCATCGTCATGGCTCTACATGCCAGCCTCGCCCCCTTTGTAGGTCAGAATATGGGGGCAGGCAGGTTCGACAGGGTCAGGCTGGGGATTCGTTATTCCCAGCGATTCGCCCTTCTATGGGGGTTCTTTGTCTGTATTGTTCTACTCTTTGGCGGCCCCTTTATCGCATCTCTTTTCAGCGACAACGAGGTCGTCATTTCAACAATCATCGTATATTTCTGGATAGTGCCGATAGGTTACGGCATGCAGGGTATTTTAAGGCTCTCATGTCAGGCGCTGAATATCATGAGGAAGCCTGTCCATTCGGCCTTGCTAGGTTCTATGCAGGCCTTTGTGCTTTACATACCTTTGGCATATTTAGGCTCCAGGACGATAGGCCTCGATGGGATATTCGGCGCAGCTACCATATCTAACGTCCTTGCCGGAATGGCTGCCTATCTCCTTTTAAAAAGGGTTGTTTCTGCAATTGAGGCTGCATATGAAGAAGCAAGCCTTTCACGTTGAATCATCGGTATGGTCTGTAATCATTTAATCGCCTCTCCTGTGATTGGATGTGGGCGAGGGCGAGGGTTGATAAAATAACTCTTTTCATGGTGTAATAATTTGGTAACGTTCAAAAGTTGTGGCATTATGCGATATTGACTGAAACGATATGAATATCGAAGTTGCCGTTGATGCCG
>JAVVFD010000100.1:0-9683 GCA_032250935.1 bacterium | reverse complement strand
CACCAATCAAACGTCATTCCCGCCCCGTATCGGAGTACGGGGTAAACTCCAGCGGGAATCCAGCATTCACCTATTAACCACCCCACCCCCCAGAGTTTTTTCTTTCCCACCCGGTATAAAAATCCCCCTTATTCCCCCTTTTTCAAAGGGGGATCAAGGGGGATTTGAAATATGCTCAGGTATGACAACCGTTTAAAAAAATATTCTCAAAAGCTTAGAAAAGATATGACCGATGCAGAGAGGAAGCTTTGGTCAAAGATACGGGGCAGACAGTTAAAGGGACATCAGTTTTATAGGCAAAAGCCTATAGGATGTTTCATTGTAGATTTTTATTGTCCGAAGGCAAAGCTGGTTATAGAACTTGACGGCGGACAGCATTTTTCAGAGGAGGGAATGACAAAGGACGGACAAAGAGATAGCTATATGGAGGGTCTTGGATTGCGGGTTTTGAGGTTTTCCGATAGAGAAGTTTTTGAAAATATGAGGGGAGTTCTTGAAAAAATATGGGCCAATTTGTGATTTTCAAAATCTCCCCTGACCCCTCTTTAAAAAAGAGGGGAACATTTATAGCTGACAGCTAATCAAGGAGGTATCCCATGAGTAAAGACGTAGAAATACTGCTGGTGGAGGACAGCAATTCCGATGCCGAGCTTGCCATCAGGTCGCTCAAAAAGCACAACCTGGCAAACAAGCTTCACTGGGTAAAGGACGGCGCCGCCGCACTCGACTATATATTTGCGAAGGGGGAATACTCCGGGCGGGACCTTGAGGATATCCCGAAGCTGGTCCTGCTGGATCTGAGGCTTCCCAAGGTGGACGGCCTCGATGTACTCAAGCAGATAAAATCTGACGAGCAGACCAAGATGATACCGGTAGTCGTACTCACCTCCTCGAAGGAGGAGAGGGACATAGTGGAGTCTTACCGCCTTGGGGTAAACAGCTACATAGCCAAGCCGGTAGTCTTCGAAAAACTATCAAAGGCCGTGGCCGATATGGGCCTATACTGGCTACTGCTGAATGAAGCGCCGAAAAGATAAAGCATTCAGCGTTCAGCGATCAGCTTTTGGATTGAAATCTTCAGCTGAATGCTGAATGCTGAATGCTGAATGCTAAATGAGGTATTAATGAAAAGAGATTTAAAAATCCTCATCCTCGAGGACACCCCCTCCGACGCCGAACTAGTCGAACTGGCGTTGAAAAAGGGAGGGATAAACTTCACTTCCACGCGCGTGGAGACGAGGGAGGCCTTCGAGAGGGAACTGGATGCCTTCGCCCCCGACGCCGTACTGTCGGACTACAACCTGCCCCGGTTCAACGGTATGGAGGCATTAAGGATATTCGTTAAGAAGGGGATGCATATTCCCTTTATACTGATCACCGGAGCGCTCCCCGAGGAAAAGGCGGCCGAGTGTATAAGGGAGGGTATGGACGACTACCTCCTGAAAAGCAACCTCTCGAGGCTCCCCTCGGCGCTCGGAAACGCGCTTGACAAGAAAAATGCCGAGCAGCAGAGAAAGGAGACGCTCCGGCATCTGCGCAAGAGCGAGGAGCGCTACAGGGGGCTTGTGGCCTCGTCTACAGACCCCATCGTTTCCGTCAATGAGAAAAGGGATATCGTGCAGTGGAACAAGGCGGCCACAAAGACCTTCGGCTACAGCGAGGATGAGGCGATGGGAAAACCCGTTGATATACTGGTGCCGGAGGAGTACGGACAGAGACATATCGAGGGCTTCAACAGGTTCCTGGAGACGGGGGAGAGGAGGCTGATCGGCAAGACGGTGGAGATAAAGGGCAGAAAAAAGGACGGCCATATCATACCCGTGGAGCTTTCCCTTTCCGTGCTAAGGGGGGAGAGCGGGATGCTCTTTACCGCAATAATAAGGGACATCAGCGAGAGGAAGGAGAAAGAGGAGAAGATGGCCATATACGTGGAGGAACTGGAGCGTTTCCAGAAGGCCACGATAAACCGCGAGTTCAGGATGAAGGAGATCAGGGAGGAAAACAAACGGCTTAAAGAGAAGATCGGCGAGTTGGAGAAAAAGCCGTAATGCGGGGGCTTGCCCCCCGCCGTAAATAAAGGCCGGCCTCAGGAAGCGATATGATGGAAGACGAAAAAAGGACCAAAAAAGAGCTCATCAATGAGCTGTCGGTACTACGCGGGAGGCTGGCCGAACTGGAGCAGCTTGAAATCGGCCTCAAGCGGGCGGAGACCTCCGCCCTGGATCATGCCGAATATGCCTCGAACATTATAGCCACAATTCGGGACCCCTTCCTTGTGCTGGACGCTGAGATGAAGGTGATCTCGGCAAACGGCAGTTTCTATGATGCCTTCAGCGTGAAGCCGGAAGAAACGGCGGGCCGCCTGATATATGATCTCGGCAACCGGCAGTGGGACATCCCCGCTCTCAGGGAGCTGCTTGAGGATATTATTCAGAAAAACAGCAAATTCAACAACTATGAAGTCGAGCATCTGTTTCCCGGTACAGGCCGCAAAATAATGCTCCTCAATGCCCGCCGGATGCAGCGGAAAGACAGCGGGGAACAGTTGATACTGCTCGCCATGGAAGACGTCACGGAACGCAGGCAGTTGGAAAAAGAATTGCGGGAGTCGGAAGAAACATTCAGGCATACCTTTGAAACTTCACGGGACGGGCTCCTGTTGGTCGAACCGCAAACGGGGGAGATAAAGAGAGTCAACCCGGCAATTGTGGAGATACTGGACCGGCCCGCCGGGGAGCTTGTGGGGAAAAACCTCTGGGATGTGGGACTGCTTAAAGAAACAGTAGATGTTCAAGGGCTTATGCGGAAACTGAAGGGCGAAGGATTTATCTTCTATGATGCAGCGCCGCTGAAGACTCGGCAAGGGCTTATAATCAGCGCCGACATACATCTGGTCGACAGGGCGAGGCTCGTACAGTGCAATGTGCGCAATGTCAGCGAGAGGAAAAAGACGGCAGACGCCCTGATAGAGAGCGAAGAGAAGTTCAGGACCATATTCGAGAATGTTACCGACGGCATACTCATGACTGACATGGAAGACAAAAGGTTTTTTCTAGCCAACGGGACGATATGCCGCATGCTCGGTTATACCAAGGAGGAGATCAATCAATTGGGGGTTATGGACATCCATCCCGAAAAGGACCTTCCTTACGTGATTGACCAGCTTGAAAGACAGGCAAGGGGCGAGTTTACACTGGCAGAGGGTATCCCGCTTAAAAGGAAGGACGGCAGCATATTTTACGCCGACGCCAACTCGGCGCCGGTACAACTGGCGGGCAAGACATACCTGATCGGCGTATTCAGGGACATAACGCGGCTGAAAGAGTCGTCTTTGGCGCTGAGAAGGGAAAAAGAGTTTTCCGAAAGGCTGGTGCAGCTGAGCCCGGCCATTATTGTAGGGCTTGACAAGGACCGCAAGATAAGAAGATTCAACTCCGGGGCGGAGAGTATTTCGGGCTACAAATCGCAGGAAGTTCTGGGCAGGGACTGGTTTGATATATTCTTCAGACCGGAGTGGCTGAAGGATATGGAGAGGCTCTGGGAGGATGCCTGGGGGGAGGATATTCACATATATACCAATTCGATCCTGACAAAGGACGGTTCGGAAAGGACAATCTCCTGGAGTAACAGCACGATAAGTGATGAAGGCGGAAAACCGATATTGCAGGTGTGCATCGGGGTGGATGTAACCGAGCAGAAGAGACATGAAAAGGATATGCAGGAAAAGGTAAGACAGCTTGAAGAAGCGCGGGCCTCCATGCTCTACATGCTGGAGGACCTCAACAGCACCTACGCCATGGTGAAAAGAAGCAGCAGCGAGTGGGTTGCGACCTTCGACACCATAAGCGACCCCATATTCATCCATAACGGGGATTTCAGGGTTACCAGGGCCAACAGGGCATATCAGAAGATGGCGGGGTTGCCGTTTAAGGAGCTGATAGGGAAGTCATACTGGGAGCTCTTCCCGAAAGACTGCGGCCCAACGGACGCATGCAGGAAGGCGCTGAAACTACAAGAAGCGGGAATAGAAGAGATCAAGGACCTTAACAGCGAAAAGATTTTCAGGGCCAGGTACTATCCTGTAACCGGTGAGAGCGAAGGGGTTAAATATTCCATACATGTCATGGAGGACATAACGGAGGTGAAGAAGGCCCAGGAGATGCTGGTACAGTCGGCCAAGCTCGCCTCCGTAGGGGAGCTTGCCGCCAACGTGGCCCACGAGATAAACAATCCCATGACAGCCATCCTCGGTTACTCTTCGCTTATTCTGGAAGAACTGGATAAGGACTCTCCCTATTATGAAGACATAAAGACGATTGAACAGGAATCCCATAGAATAAAGAATATTGTGCGCAATCTCCTCGATTTTTCTCGCCATCGCAAGGTAGATATGAAGATGAACGACATCCGTCAAGTTCTCAAGGAGAGCATCTCGCTCGTGGGGCATTCGGCCCGAAACGCCAACGTGGCGATCAATGTTGTCGAAAGCGAAGAGATCCCCCTTCTCATGATCGACGCAGACCAGATCAAACAGGTTATTGTCAATCTCATCAGCAATGCGATCCACGCTATGCCTGACGGCGGAATGCTGACAATAAGCGCCGAAACGTCGGGGAAGGAGCAGGAGGCGGGGAAAGAATCTGTCCTCCTCCGTTTCAAGGATACGGGCTGCGGCATCCCTGAAGGAAATCTATCCAGGATTTTTGACCCCTTTTTCAGCAGCAAGGGGGAGAAAGGGACGGGGCTGGGGCTTTCCATCAGTTACGGCATAATCAAGAATCACGGCGGTGATATCGTTGTAGAGAAGAGGGAAGGGGAAGGGGAAGGGGCCGAGTTTACCGTCATCCTGCCCGTTCCGGGAAACAACGAAAATAGCCAAAGTGAAGAGAAGGGGACGTAGCGATGGCCGGAGAGACCATTCTCGTAGTCGATGATGAAAAAAATATTCTTAACCTCTCCGACAGGATATTAGAAAATGAGGGTTTTAGGGTAATCACTGCCGGGAGCGGCGAGGAAGCCCTGAAACTGCTCGACAAGGAGAGCGTCGATCTTCTCCTCACGGACATCAGGATGCCCGGCATGGACGGCATGGAACTGTTGACCCGCTTTAAAAGGCAGCGGCCCGATAACGCAGCCGTCATATTCACGGGGCACGGTACAATAGATATGACTATCGAAGCGCTGGGGGTAGGGGCCGACGGCTTTGTGCTCAAACCCTTTACAAAGACGGATCTGACAGGCACCGTCAATAACGCCCTTGAGAAGGTGAGGCTCATGCGCGAGAATATCAGGCTGAAGGCCCTGCTTCCTCTCTTTGAGGTGAGCAGCCGCATGGTGGAAACGCTCGACGTGAAGGAACTTCTAAGTTACGCCGCCGACGTGGCCGGAAAGGAAACGGGCGCGGACAGCGTTTCCATTATGCTAAAAGACGGCGACGGCGCCTTCAAGACGGAACTCCAAAAGGGCTTGAAAAAGAAGAGTGACAAGGAGGTCGTCGTACGCCTTTCGGAAAAGATGGCTGAAAAGGCCGCCGCAACGGGTCAGCCTGTCATCCTCGGCCGGGACGACGGGGAGGGTGATTTTAGCGCGGATATGCAAAATTCCGACATATTGACCTCCATCGTTCTTCCCATGAAGATGAGAGGTGAGATTCTTGGAGCCATGAACCTGACCAGCCTGAAGGGGAACGATTCTCTCCTGGTGAAAGGGGTGGCGGACTTTTTGGGTATTCTCGCCTCCCAGGCGGCATCGGCGCTTAAAAATACCATGCTCATTGAAGATCTGCAAGCTCTCTTCATGTCTCTTATACGGTCTCTTTCAAAGGCGATAGATACAAAGTCGCCCTGGACGGCTGGACACTCGGAGCGGGTGACTATCTATGCGCTTCATATAGGCGAGTCGCTCGGCCTGAATGAGGAGGAAATGAAGGCCCTGGAACTTGCGGGCATTCTTCACGATATCGGAAAGATAGGCGTCTATGAGGCCGTGCTCGATAAACCGGGGACGCTGACTGATGATGAGTTTGAAATGGTGAAGAAACATCCCGCCGCCGGCGCCGAGATTATCTCGAAAGTCGGCCAGTTGAAGGATATCATTCTTCCCGTAAGACACCACCACGAAAGGTATGACGGCTGCGGCTATCCGGACGGTCTCGTCGGCGAGGCCATCCCCCGTTTGTCGCGTATCCTTTCCGTTGCCGACACGTACGACGCCATGAAGACGAACAGGCCCTACAGAACGGGCATGACGAAGGAAGTAATAATCAATGAACTGGCAACCAATGCGGGCACGCAGTTCGATCCCGAACCGGTCTCCGCTTTGCTGAAGCTAATTAAAAACGGGAGCGTCTAGCCAGGTGATTGTTTTTGTCGTTTGAGGAGTTATTATTTAGGTTGGCTGGGCGTCATGGCGGTGAGACGCCCTTTTCCAGGGCATTAGATAAGGAGGTTTATTTATGAAGCAGCCGGTACTGTTTGTCGACGACGAAAGGAGCATCCTCAATTCCCTGGTGCGTCTTTTCAGGAACGAGGACTACGAAATATTTACGGCAACGAGCGGCGCGGAGGCGCTGAAGATCATCGAGAAGAACGAGATCGCCCTCGTCATCTCCGACCACAGGATGCCGGAGATGAGCGGCGTTGAGTTCCTGAGCCATGTGGTGGAAACGTCGCCTGACACCATTCGGATCATGCTAACGGGGTACGCCGACCTGAAGGCCTCCATCGACGCAATCAACAAGGGGGAGGTCTATCGTTTCATCACGAAACCGTGGAACGACGAGGAGCTTCGCCTGACCGTTCGCCAGTCTCTCGAATATAGAAATATCAAGCTCGAAAACAGAAAGCTCACGAGAACGGTGAAACGGCAAACGCAGATTCTGAAGAAACTGGAAGAGCATCATCCCGGCATATCGGACGTGAGCCGTTCCGAAGACGGCAGCATCGTCATCGATGAGGACGCCTGGGATGATCCCACTCTCGACGACATACTCAATAAGGCGGGCAGCGAAACCTAGGGGGAGACAATGGGAAAGATTCTGGTTATTGACGACGATGAGCTGATACGTACACTCGTCGGCGACATATTGACCGACTCGGGCTATGAGGTGATAACGGCCGGAGACCCTTTAGCCAGCCTGGAGAAGCTGAAAAAGGAAGATGTGGAGGTTGTCCTTCTGGATATCATCATGCCCGTTGCGTCCGGTTTCGAGATGATCCCAAGGATCAGGGAGGTTAACCCTGATATAGCCATCATCATTATGACGGGCTATTCTTCTGTCGATTCGGTCGTCAAGGCCATCAGGTTGGGCGCCTATGATTATATCCGAAAGCCGGTTCATGAAGGTGAACTTCGTCACGCAGTGGATAAGGCGATCGAAAGGCAGAGGCTGCATCTAGAAAACAGGTCTCTTCTTGAAAAGCTGGAGGAACGGATAAGGCGGCTCGAACTCTTTGAAAAACTATCAAAGGCCATTTCCTCGACCCTTGATCTGAACATGCTGCTCGAAAAGATAATGGACATCACCAAATCCGTTATTGCGGCAGAGGCCTGTTCAACCCTGCTTCTCGATGAGGAGACGGGAGAACTCTTTTTTACGGTCGCCCTCGGCGAGAAGGGGGAGGAGGTCAAGGAATTCAGGATCAAGCCCGGTCAGGGGATTGCCGGGTGGGTGCTCGAACATGGCGAACCGCTTCTCATTGAAGACCTCAAAAAGGACGGACGCTTTTATTCCGGCGTGGACACGAAGACCGGCTTCGAGAGCAAGTCGATGATTGCCGTACCGCTCTTCGTGAAGGACAAAGTGGTCGGTGTGATCGAGGTGATCAACAAGGTCGAAAGGGGCCATTTCGATCAGGCGGACCTGGATACGCTGAAGACGATGACGGGGCAGATCGCCGTTGCTATCGACAACGCCAGAATGACGGAGGCCCTCAAGATATCGAGGGCGCAGATAGATGAGTACAGCAAAAACCTGGAGTCCATGGTGGCGAAACGGACGGCTCAGCTTGAAAAGGCGCACAAGGAGGTGAAAGAGGCCCAGGCGCAGCTGATGCAGACGGAAAAGCTCTCCTCCCTCGGCCAGCTTGCGGCAGGCGTGGCCCACGAGATCAATAACCCCATTGGCTTCATTCAGAGCAACCTGAAGACCCTGGAAGAATACATAAGGGATTTTATGCGAGTCGTGGACAAGTCGGAGGCGGTTGTGGACGCCCTGAAAAAGAAGGACCGCAACGGGCTCTCCCGCAGACTGAATGAACTGGAAAAGGTCAGGAAAGATGTAGGCTTTGATTTCCTGACAGAGGATATAGAGAAACTGATCGCCGAGTCCCAGGAAGGGACCCTCCGGGTCTACAGGATCGTGCGGGACCTGAGAGATTTTTCGCGGGCTGACGATGCGGAGAGGAAATTTTTCGACATACATAGATCGCTGGACAGCACCCTGAACATTGTCTGGAACGAGCTGAAGTATAAGGCAGAAGTGGAAAAAATATACGGTGATATTCCCGAGGTAGAATGTTTTCCCACGCAGCTGAACCAGGTTTTCATGAACCTTTTCGTTAATGCGGCGCACGCGATCAAGGAGAGGGGGAAGATTACTGTCAAAACCTATGCGGAAAAGGAGAAGGTTTTTATTGAAGTGAGCGACACCGGCATGGGCATCCCCGAGGAGAACCTCAAAAAACTGTTCGACCCCTTTTTTACGACGAAAGAGCCGGGCAAGGGAACGGGACTCGGCTTGGCCATAAGCTACAATATTATTCAGAAACACAAAGGTTACATTCGGGTGAAGAGCGAGGTGGGGAAAGGAACGACCTTTACGATCGCCCTTCCCGTGAAGATGGATATTCCGTAAGGGTGCAAAGTGGAATCGTGAATCGAACCAAGAACTGTGAACCTTCAACCGAGGGCGTAGCTTTACAAGATGAGGGAGGATTATGGACAGACACACCATACTTTGTGTTGACGATGAAAAAAGTATTTTATCTCTTTTGAGAAGGATGCTAAGAACAATTGATTGTGAAGTCCTGCTTGCAGCCAATGCACAGGAGGCGCTGCAGCAGTTTCAGGATCACACGATAGCGCTCATTATCACAGACTATATGATGCCGGGCATGACAGGCATGGAACTGCTTCGCCATGCCAGGCATATTTCGCCCGATACGATGAGAATTCTTATGAGCGCTTACACCGACATTCAGGTGCCCCAATCTGCCGTCAATGAGGGAGAGGTCTTCAGATATTTTACAAAACCGTGGGATAACAATGAGTTTCTTTGCGCTATAAGGGAAGCGCTCGACCGGTATGAAGACGGAAGGAGGAAATGACGGGCGGGTGATGTTGAGCGATAAAAGAATTCTTGTTGTCGAATGAGTTCTGGGGAGTTCCGGGGAGTTCTGGTGGACACAATATCTAACTTCGGCAATTAAGGGGCGAAGAAGTAGAGTTTTAAAATGGCAAGAATAGGGCGCGAGGTAGCTGCGGGGCTGCCTCATCATGTTGCAGACTGGAACGGATTCTACGTCCGTAAAAACCGGGACCGAAAAAAAAAATATGTTGAAATAAGTATCTCAAGTTTCGCACCCCACCTGCTCATCTAATTTGAGCAGTGAGGATAGGAAACACTTTATAGAATCAAGCAATTTCATAAACTGAGTATGAACCGTTTCAGATGATTTTAGTGT